>CAZHHS010000030.1:9805-14354 GCA_964532395.1 uncultured Desulfobacterales bacterium
GCCGTAAGAATCTCGACTTCTACATTATTTTGCAAAAGCGCTTTTTCAATTTTTGCCGTCGTTCCGTCCTCGCTTGTGGTAAAAAGCTCATTGGAAAGTGAAAAATCGAGTTCCGTGATCCCAAGGCCGGTAAAATCGAGCTCTCCGGACACATTGAATGTCCCGGATAAGGGGCCCGGGCCTTCATAAGGGCCGGCGGTAAAGGAATCACTTTCCCCGTTTACCGTAAGCAGGGCGGACAGCCCGGCACTGGTGGCGGTGCTGCCTTCACCCGTCAGGGAGTAGCTTCCCCATTCGCTGATTTTCACTTTTCGGATGGCATAACCTTCAGTTGCTCTCAAGGTCATGGACAGAACTCCGGAGGTAATGTCATCGGCACCCCCTCCGGCATCTGATACAAAGGCGGTCGGAAAATAGAGCTGCCGATTACCGACCAGCGTCGGTGTGTTGTACAACGCATGGTCCTCCGTCTCTGTCTGCTCGTATATGTTGAGGAAATTAACATCCGTTCCATACAGATCACCGTATCCGGCGGAAAAAGAACCGAACGCCGATGGGATAGATACGAAGCTCAGCATTGCCAATATGATCACCGTCAACAGCCGCATTTTAAGCATTTTCAGACATCTCCTTATTCTCTAATCAACACTGCAACCCGAACACTTACAGCACACGAAGGTCGGTCACACTCACGCCCGGGCGTTTCGTCTTACCCAGAAACCAAAGACGCCCAAACCGGATGTAAAGAGCAGAATCGCCCCGGGGATCGGTACCGGCTCATCATTGACGGACAATCCGATCGCCGGACCGTCGATGACCTTTTTCTGGATGAAAGATGTCGTGCCCGATTCGCTCGAGGTTTGAAGGGTATTGTTCCAGCTCACCATGGCCTGCGTCACCGGGACCCCATACGATCCCAAGTCAACTTCCCAGTCGAGTGCAAACGGACCCGACGAATCCAGCGGCATGCTGAATGCGGCGGAAGAAAAATCCGTTCCCACGTCACCCGGGCCAAAGGGAGTCACAGTCAGGTATCCATTGACGTTGGCCTGAGTTTGCGATGTGCCGCCGCCGGTCATGGTGAAATCTCCGAATTCCCGTATAAAGACCCGATCAATCGCGTACCCGTCCTTAGCGGTAATCGTGAACTGCAACGTGCCGGAGGTTGTGTCCGCACTCCCGTCTTGGGCGTGGGAAGAAAACCGGGTGGGAAAAAAGAGCAGTCGATCCCACCCCGGTTGATGGGTCGGCATTCCAAACAGCGGAAGCGTATCGGTTGTTGATTCTTCCACAACGCCGCTGAAATCCACCATGGTCCCGGCAAAACTGCCATAGCTGATCGACCCGAGGGCACTTCCGCTTCCGAACCAAAGCCCCAAAAACAGAACCAGATAGAAAAGTGGCCTTTGTTTTTTAGTCATCCCTTCGCCTTCCTCCCTGTAATAGCATAAAATACGTAACCGGTTTTCCGTACCGATTCTTCTAGCAAACCCCGGGTGACAAAATGAAGACAGATAAATTAAGAGCACGTGAACATCTGGTGACAAAGGAGGGCGAGTGGAATATGTCACAATTTTAAAGCCTTGAAACCACCCGCCATGACACAAATCCCACCTGCCTTCGATTCGGGACTTTTCCCCCGAAGGTCGCCCCGGTCTCGTATCGTCCCCGGACACTCAAGCCTGTAATTCCGCTGAGAACTCATCAAGCTCGTCACCTAATTCTCACTTGCTCTTAATGTTGCCGCCATCATTTTGTCACACCGGTTCGTGTATACGGGGACCATGGGAACTTGGTATGCGGCAGTTTTTTTTAATGAGAAGAAACGAAGGATGGTTAAAATGAAACAGTTTAAATTAGCGTATGTTTTGGCAATCGCATTGTTTCTCGCAGCCGGCGTGCTCCCGGCACAGGCACATAATTTTACCTGGTCGGGTAACCTTGCAATCGGGGAGACCGTAACGGCAGACCATGAGGACGAAGACCCGTGGGCCGGTTGGGTCAATGTTCAGGTAACCAATACAGGGACAGAGGCCTGGGGTGATTTCCACTTTGAGATTTATGAAGTGTCCGGCTATGGGGCGGTTGACGATGTCCATTGGCTCGACGAAGACAACGGTGGTTCAGATCCGACGAGCAGTCAGACACTCGATAGCTGGTCCATTGATAATAGCATAGTCGGTGCAACAATTGACCTGTTCTTCTATGGCGATCCGGTGGGTCCAGGTCAATCCGCCGACTTTCATGTTTACAACGTGAATCAGGACGAACTTTCCTATTTCGGAACCTCGTTTCATCCCACCCCCGTTCCCTTGCCCGGAGCGGCCCTGCTTTACATTAGCGGCTGCGGTTTGTTCGGTTGGGTGGCCGGAAAGAAGCATTTCAGGAAGAAGCTAAGGAGCTAGGCAATAGAGAAACAACCGGGAAACACGTGGGTGGAGTGCAACATAGGCTCCACCTTTTTCTTTGACGAAAAGTATGCCCCCAAACAGCTTCAGCGCGCCAGCGCTGAGAAAAACCAGCCCTTATTTACTGACCAGTCACGTATATGAACAAAAACCCCCCTGTCTTGATTCATTGTATGTAAAGGAGAAGATACGTGAAGAAAACGAAGTGCATAGCATTGGTGGCCCATGACAACAGAAAGAAGGACTTGATAGAGTGGGTGGAATGGAATCACGAGATATTGATACATCACAAATTGATATGTACCGGCACAACCGGCGGTTTGGTTGAAGAGGCCCTTGTAAAGAGGCTCAGTGATGAGGATGCGGCCGATTTCAGCTTGACGAAACTCCAGTCCGGTCCACTTGGCGGGGACCAGCAACTGGGGGCGATGATAGCGGAAAATCGGGTTGATTTGGTCATATTCCTGTGGGATCCCATGACCCCACAACCTCACGATGTTGATGTGAAGGCACTTCTCAGGATTGCCGTCTTATGCAACATTCCGACTGCGTGTAACCGATCGACAGCAGACTTCATGATCTCGTCGCCTCTTTTGAATGCCGAGTATGAGCCGGTCATGAAAGACTATTCTAAATATGTAGCCCGGACCATAGAATATGAAGAGAAATAGAAAACTGCGAGCCAGGACCTTATTCCCTCCAAGCCGGCATCCCATTTGTTAAAAGAATGTTACAATTGCTCCGCCCGGCTCCTTGCCCGAACCTATTGGCACAATTCTGGCTAAACAACAGACTTCCAACATCGTGCACGAACCGCGACAATATAGGCATAGTACATTTCCCCCAGAGGATCACAGAGGCGCTGTAGACCAGATCGTGAATCACACCGAATGCCATTTATAGACACAGACATTCCGATTTCAAGGCTTGTAGAACCGGCACTCACGGCAGGGCCGGATACAATCGTAAGAGACCTGAAGAAGGAGTTGCCCGAAGATGAACCCCTTGGCTGTGTTGTCATTGTAAAAGACGATCGGCCCATTGGTCTGGTCATGAGCCTACACCTCGACCGTGCGTTAAGTCAGCAGTTCGGTGTCGCCCTCTTCTACGACAAGGAAATCAGTCGGCTCATGGATACAACGCCTTTGATCGTGGAATCCCACACGCTTCTGGCAGAGGCGTCTCAGCTTGCCACAACTCGGGAACGGTCGCGGGTTTACGATCACCTTGTTGTTACTGAAAATGGAAGAACTAGTGGGATCGTATCGGTACAGAAGATGCTCTTGGCATTGACCGGCATTGAGGCCAAGCGAATCGCCAGATTGGCGGACGTCAACTCCAGGCTTGAGACGGAAATTGCCGTGCGGAAAGAAACGGAGGAAAGGCTTATTAAGGCCAAGACCGAAGCGGAAGCCGCCAATCAGGCAAAGAGCAACTTTGTGGCAAACATGAGCCATGAAATCCGTACACCCATGAATGGCGTGATCGGTTTTACCGATTTCCTTCTGGAAACCCGTTTGGACGAAGAACAATTGGAGTGCGTTCAGACGATCAGAAGCTGTGGGGAGGGGCTTTTAGCCTTGATTGACGATGTGCTTGACTTCTCCAAGATCGAGTCTGGTCACTTTGAACTCGAGTCAGTACGATTTTCGCCTAGAGAGGTGGCAAACAGCTGCTGTAACTTGATCCGGGCCAAAACGGCAGACAAGCCTTTGACGATACTGTGCCGCACGGAAGAGACAGTACCTGCACACATCTACGGAGATCCAATCCGATTTCGGCAGGTCCTATTGAATCTCTTGGGAAATTCCGCAAAGTTCACGCCTTCCGGCGAAATCGAACTCACTATTGGCGTAATGCACCAATCGGAAACACAGATCAAGCTGATCACGAGCGTTCGGGATACCGGCATTGGGGTTCCAGAGGACAAGCGGAAAACCATATTTGAATCCTTTCAGCAGGCGGATACGTGTACGACGCGGAAGTATGGTGGCACCGGACTGGGGCTATCGATCTGCCGGAGAATCGTTGAAATGATGGGCGGTGAGATCTGGCTGGAAAGTGGGGTTGGCCGGGGAACGACATTCTACTTCACCGCATGGCTGGAAAAGGAAACACTTGCTCTGAGCAACCGGAAATCC
>CAZHHS010000031.1:0-14051 GCA_964532395.1 uncultured Desulfobacterales bacterium
GGACTCTAACGGCTTCAAACAGTTAGCCCCATTGAAATCTGAGACCGTCCTGAACTTATGCAACGATACAGTTTCACACACCACGGTCAATCAAGTTCGTTGCCGACAGGAGGCCGCGGGACGTCTTGACCCAGCTTCCAACCAACTTGAGTTGTCTGTTCGAGACGACCCAGCGTTGGGACCGTTTCAAATTTCAACGCCCCCAAAACTCGGCCCCAAGAGACCCTTAAGTCCGTTGGGGCTGTCCTTTCTGAGTATATTATATGGGTCTTGCAAGGTCCGTGGTACATTCTACGTCCACCCCGCCAACGGAATCAAGGGTCTCTAGCGGCCTCAAACAGTTGGGTGCGTTGAAATTTGAAACGGTCCCAACGCTCCTATATGAGGTTACCAGAGCTTTGTATGAATTGCTCCACCGACCATACTGGGCCTTTTTTTGGGAACCCATTTGAACAAGAGAGCGGCCCACAGACATCACTCGGCTTGTCTACCGGTCTTAAACATCCTTTCCTTCCCGAACAGCCCCTGAGGCCGCATCAGCAATATAACCTCCAGAGCCACGGCGATGGCAATCACCCGAAGCGCCCCGGCCTTGACCGCATAGCCCACAGGCACCAGATTTGTGATCAGATCGGTCAGCGACCATAGGCCCCAGATCACCAATGCACCAAGAAGTGCGCCCTTGTTATTTCCGCTCCCACCGGCGATCAGCATGACCCAGACCAGGAAGGTACCACTGAGGGGCACAAAGACCTCGGGACTGATGAATTGGATGAAGTGGGCATAGAGGGCGCCCGCCATCCCCATGATTAGGGAACCCAGGACCAGGGCCTCCATTTTAAACCGTACCACATTCTTGCCCATGGCTTGCGCCAGCCTTTCGTCTTCACCAATGGCCTTTAAGGCCCGTCCCCACGGAGACTTCACCGCTCTTTCCAAAGCAACGAATACGACGGTCACTACGACGACCATCAATAACAGGTAAAAAATATTGTAGTGGGAGGGGGGAATATATTCCTGAAAAGGCCGAGGGATACCACTGATCCCGCGTACACCGTGAGCCACCCACGCCTCGTTATTGAAAAAGAGTCGGATCGTTTCTGCAATGCCGATGGTGGCTATGGCCAGGTAGTCTTCCCGGAGCCGTAAGGTGGGGATTCCCACCAGCAAGGAAACCAACCCGGACAACAGGCCGGCCGCCGCCATGGCGACGAGAAACGGCATGTCGAACCCGCCGAGTCGATCGGCCACCGGTGGGGTGGTCAGGATCGCCGACGTATAGGCGCCGATAGCGAAAAATCCGGCCACCCCGATATTGAAAAGCCGTGTGAACCCCCATTGTATGTTCAGCCCGAGAGACAAGAGGCCATACACGGAAACGACCACCAAGAAGAATACCAGATAAGACCCCCATCCCCCTAAACCCATCGCTGCCGCCCTCCGAATATGCCTTGGGGCCGGACCAACAAAACAATAATCATGATCGCAAAAGCCACCGCCGGTTTATACGCCGTAGACATATAGCCCGCGGAAACCTCCTGGGCGATACCAATGACCAGCCCGCCCGCCATGGCACCATAGGGCTTGCCGATGCCGCCCAAAATGGCGGCGGCAAAAAGGGGCAGAAGTAATTCCCATCCCATGGACGGACGAAGCCCGTTCCCCACCCCCAGCATGGTTCCCCCACTCACGGCCAGCGTCATGCCCACCACCCAGGTCCAAAAAACGACCCGCCGTGTGTCGATGCCCACCACCTCGGCCAAGTCCAGGTCATCGGCACAGGCCCGCATGGCTTTACCCATCTTGCTTTTCTTCAAAAACAAATGCACCATAAAGATCAATACCGCCGCCGCCAAGACGATAAAAATCTCATAGGGCTTGAGCCGCACCCCCGGCAAGATGTCGACGGCGAATTGGATATCCCGGGTGTAGTAATCAAGATCGGGACCCCAAATGAGTAGAATCACGTTCCGGAGAAACAAGGCCACCCCGACGGAGGCAATGAGCAGGATAATGGGTCCCGCACGGCGGATATAGGTATAGAGGTAACGATCGATCAGGACGGCCACGGCGATGGAAACCACGATGGCGCCTCCCACAGCTGCCAGAAACGGAATCTCGAAGCCCAAAAACAACAACACCAGATAGGCGCCCAAGCTCATGGTATCACCATGGGCGAAGTTTCCGAACCTGAGTATGCCGTAAATCAGCGTCAGGCCGATTGCCCCCAGGGCGATGATACAACCGAAGACGACCCCGTTGGCTACCAGTTGGAGCATCTTTCCTCCCCTGTCCGTTTTCAGTTGCTTCCCAAATAGAGTTTGCCGATTTCGGGGTTGTTCAGCAACCCGGCGCCGGTGTCTTCGGCCCGATTCGTGCCCATTGCCAACACATACCCCCGGTCAGCCATCTCCAAGGCCTTTTTCGCATTTTGCTCCACGATGACGATCGCCACGCCGTCGCGCCTGATCTCCAAAATCTTTGCGAAGATCTCGTCCCGAACCAACGGGGCCAGGCCTGCTGAAGGTTCATCGAGCAAAAGGACTTTCGGGGCCAACATCAAGGCCCGACCCAGGGCCAGCATTTGACGCCCACCCCCGGACAAGGTCCCCGACACATCCTTGCGCCGGTCCGCAATAAACGGAAACAACTCAAAGACCCTGGCCATTGCATCATCGGCCGAGGCCGTGCCCACAAACGCCCCCATTTGCAAATTCTCCTCCACCGTCAAGGAGGGGAAAATGTTTTTTTCCTGGGGAACGTAACTCATCCCCAGTCGAACCAGCTTGCTGGCCCGAAGCCCCGTGGTATCCCGCTCGTCGAATCGGATTTCCCCGGACCTGACGGGCACCAACCCAAAGATGGACTTCATCAGCGTCGACTTACCCGCTCCGTTGGGCCCGATGACGGCCACGATCTCGTCTTGGGCGCACCGGATGGAAGCCCCGTTGAGGATGGTTACTTCTCCGTAGCCCCCGATCAGGGCATTGACTTCCAGTATGGCCATGGTAAGAAAGCAGCTCTTCTCCACGTCACTTCAAATGACGCCAAAGGGTAGCAAACGGGTCACGCCCCCAGGTAGGCACTCAGCACCCGCTCATCTTGTCGGATGACCGCCGGCGCCCCTTGTGCGAGAATGGTCCCCGCATTCATGACAATGACGGGGTTACAAAGGGTCATCACGAGATCCATATTGTGTTCTACGATCAGAAATGTCTTTCCCTGTTCGTACAAGTAGCGGATATACCCGATAATCTTGTTTAACAATGTGGGATTCACACCGGCTCCCGGCTCATCCAAGAGAATGACGTCCGGATCCGCCATCATGGTTCTGGCAATCTCCAACAACCGTTTCTGGCCTGTGGACAAATTGGCTGCCGGTTCGTCTTTCAATCGGTATAGTTCTATAAACTCGAGTGTTTCCAATGCCCGGGTCCGGATGGCCGCCTCCTGGCGGGAAACCCGCCAAGGGCGAAACCAAGCGTTCCATATCCACTCCCCGGCCTGATTACCGGGAACCAGCATCAGGTTCTCGAGCACACTCATCCGCCCAAGCTCCCGGGAGATCTGGAAGGTACGCATCACCCCCCGATGAAAGATCTGATGGGGTTCCAGTTGATCAATGCGCTTGCCCCGAAGCAGGACTTCTCCCTCGTCCGGATGGTCGAATCCGCTGATCACGTTGAACAGTGTGGTCTTACCCGCCCCGTTGGGACCGATGAGCGCCGTAATCGTCCCCTCTCGGACACTTAGAGAGCACTCATTGATCGCCATGAGTCGGCCGTAAGACTTGGACACCCCTTTGACTTCCAACATCAGTCAACACTCCCGGAATCATTAGGTAACAAAAGGCCCTGAGTCGCGCAACAGAAAAGCACGTCGGTCGAGTACGGCTTGATTTACCGGCTAAATATGGTATTTCTTCACCTTCGGACGTCTGTTCGAGAAATAGCGGACACGGGACCGCCGACGTTGCTTGATCAGGACGTGTTACAAAACGCCGCTGTGGGCGGGATCCAAAAAGGATGGCCTTTATGACGGGAAACGAATTCAAGGCAGGGCGGACTATTCTGGCCGAGCTTCCCAAGGACGAAGATCTAACGACGGTTATCGAGACATTGTGCACGGAGCATGTGATCCAAACGGCGGTCTTTTCACTTATCGGCTCGGTTACTCGAGCCACACTCGGTGCTTACGATCAAGCCCAGCAGGTATATGTCACCTTCAAGAAGGACACGCCGTTGGAAATCATATCATGCAGCGGCAATGTCTCACTAAGGGACGGAAAGCCCTTCGTTCACGCCCATGCCGTCTTATCGGACATGAACGGCGACACGGTGGGCGGGCATGTCTTTCCTGAAACCACGATTTACGCGGGGGAAATATATATGCGGGAGCTGTTGGGCCCCCCGATGGAACGATGCCACGATGCCCGGACGGGCCTATATTTATGGCAGTAATGCCCATTAGGTTAGGATAGGAGGATTTTGGGTGATGGAAATATCAGTCAATAAGGTCAGCAATCCGCGACAACTGCCCGACCAATCCCAATTGGGGTTTGGGCAACTCTTCACGGATCACATGTTCAACATGGATTACACCGAGTCAAACGGGTGGAGCAACGCCCGAATCGAACCCTACGGGCCGATCGAAATGGATCCCGCCACCATGGTCCTTCATTATGGTCAAGCCATTTTTGAAGGCCTAAAGGCCTATAGAGCGGAAAACGGCCGGGTGCAACTGTTTCGGCCGGAACAAAATATCGCCCGACTGAATCGGTCGGCAAAGATTCTGTGTATTCCGCCGGTGACAGAGGACTTTGCGTTGGACGCAATCAAGAAGCTGGTATCATTGGAAGCCCACTGGGTTCCCGGGGCACCGGAGACATCTTTGTACATTCGACCCACCGTAATCGCCATGGATCCCTACCTGGGGGTGCGTCCCTCTTATTCATACCGGTTTTTTGTCATTCTGTCTCCCGTGGGGGCGTACTATCCGGAAGGATTTAATCCGGTGAAAATATGGGTAACCGACAAACATGTTCGCGCGGTCCGTGGGGGGGTGGGAGAAGCAAAGACCCCGGCCAATTATGCTGCAAGCCTTTACGGGGCGGAGGTGGCTAAGCAGGCGGGCTATACCCAGGTGCTCTGGTTGGACGCCGTGGAACAACGGTTCGTGGAAGAAGTGGGAACCATGAACATCTTTTTCGTCATAGACGGCACCTTGGTCACACCGCCGCTTAACGGAAGCATCCTTCCCGGCATTACGCGGGATTCCGTCCTGACCCTGGCCCGGCACTGGGGTATCCCGGCGGTCCAAGAGGCCATAAGCATCGACGACGTCATGAAAGCCCACCGGGAGGGATCACTTCAAGAAATATTCGGGGCCGGCACTGCCGCAGTGATCTCTCCGGTCAGCCAGTTGGCCTGGCACGACGAGGTCATCACGATTGCCGATGGGGCGGTAGGTCCCATGGCAAAGCGATTATATACGGCTATTACGGATATCCAGTACGGCCGGACGAAAGATCCCTTCGGATGGATCGTCCCAATATAGCCCAATCATTGAGCCTGATTAATATACGGACCCTATCCAAAAAGGGGAGGAATCTCAACTGATGATCATCAAACAGATCAAAGTCGGCTTCATGGAAGTTTTTTGTTACATCCTGGGATGTGAGACCACCAAGAAGGCCCTGTTAATCGACCCGGCGGGGGATGAAGAACGCGTGGTGGATACCGCCGGAGATCTCGGACTTACCATTGAGTCCATCGTCAACACCCACGGCCATCCTGACCACACCTGTGGGAACCAACGGCTGGTTGAACTCACCGGCGCCAAGATATACATGCATCCCCGGGACGACGAATTCTTTGGTACCCCGGAGGGCCAAGCCATGGGCCGACAGATGGGCTTTGCGCCCTCCCCCCGGGCGGATGTATGCGTGAATGACGGAGACACCATCGCCTTTGGACAAGAAGCCCTGACGGTCTTACATACCCCCGGGCATACTCCGGGAGGGATTTGTCTCTATGGCGACAACAACTTGTTTACGGGCGACACCCTTTTTGTGGGTGCCGTGGGACGAACGGATTTCCCGGGCGGTTCGATGGATGTCCTGATGAAATCCATCAAAGAGAAGATCCTTACACTTCCCGACGACACGATCATCTGGCCGGGCCATGACTATGGGGGCAGTCCCACGTCGACGGTAGGCCGGGAAAAAACGTCAAATCCGTATGTGACGACCGGTTTCTAAACCCTAAACGACAGCAAAAGGAAAGGAGGGGAACCATTGGCAGGTCGGCAGAACGATGAGGACCGCTTTCAGTCGTTTGCCCAAAAGATGGCTGAAAACGGCCTGGATTCCATTGTTATCGAGACTTTCAGGCACTATTACGATCGGTTGGTTTCCGGAGAAACAGGCAAAATCGGCAGATCTGAGATCGACCCGGTGGGAAAACACGACATTCCCGAATTGGACACACTTGGCGGCCTTGAGACCATCGGCCGAGAGGCCGCCCGCAAGACGGCGGTCATCAAACTTAACGGCGGTCTTGGAACCAGCATGGGGCTGTCCAAAGCCAAGTCGCTCTTGATCGTCAAAGAGCGGCTGAGTTTTTTGGACATTACCGCCCGGCAAGTGCTTTCTTACAGGGAAAAGAGCGGCGCGCCGTTGCCGGTGGCTTTCATGAACAGTTTCGCCACCCATGAAGAAACCCTTGAGGCGCTCCAAGCCTATCCGACCCTTTCAACGGGAGACCTGCCCCTCGGTTTTTTGCAGCATAAATTCCCAAAGGTCCGCCAAGCGGATCTCACCCCGGTCTCCTGGTCTCCCGACCCGGACCTGGAATGGAACCCGCCGGGCCATGGGGATATTTACACCAGCCTGGTCACTTCAGGAATGCTCGGTAAGCTGCTGGAACAGGGTATATCCTATGCCTTCGTATCCAACGTAGACAATTTGGGGGCGGTGATCGATGAGGGCATCCTCGGTTATTTCGCCGAGAATCAATTTCCCTTTCTAATGGAGGTGGCCGGTCGCACCGCGGCCGATACCAAAGGCGGGCACTTGGCCCGCAAAAAGGCCGGGGGGTTCGTTTTAAGGGAAATCGCGCAATGTCCGGAAGACGAACTGGACGAGTTCAAGGACATTGACCTATTTACATACTTCAACACCAACAGCATTTGGATCAACCTGGAGGCGTTGAAACACCTCCTTGACGATCACGACAACGTCATTCCCTTGCCGATGATCAGAAACCCCAAGACGGTTGACCCGCGAGACGACACCTCGACGCCGGTTTATCAACTGGAAACCGCCATGGGATCGGCAATCGCCTTGTTCGACCGGGCAGCCGCCGTCCGGGTGCCACGAAGCCGATTTCTCCCGGTGAAAAAATGCCAGGACCTGTTGGGCCTCTGGTCGGATGCCTACCGACTTTCTCCCGATTACCATTTGACCAAAAATCCGGCCAGGAATCTGGGACCCTTAACCGTCACCCTTGACGAAACCTACTACAAGAAGATCGATCAGCTTCAGTCCCGGTTTCCCTACGGTGCCCCCTCTCTGGTGGACTGTATTTCTTTGGATGTTCAAGGGGACGTGCGGTTCGGCAAGGACATTCGGATAACGGGCAAAGTCGCCATCAAAAACAGTGCCGATCACCCGATGATAATCGCCGACGGCAGCCACCTGGACCAGGACGTCCATCAAGCCGACGCGTAAGGGCTCACGGAAAAAACAATTTCACGGAATTTCAGCAAAACCGGCTACTGCGATTCCATCACTTACGGGTTATCAAACAGGGCCACCGCCTTACGAAGGCGGTCCACGACGCGCCGTTGTCCGATCGCCACCATCACGTCGAAAATCCCCGGCCCCTTGGGCTGACCGGTAACGGCCGTTCGAATGCCGTTGATGAGCACCCCCGCCTTGACATCGAGTTCCTCTGCAATTTCACGGACAACCGCTTCCGTACCGTGAAGATTGAAATCGCTCAGGGCTTCCAAGCGATCCGCCAGCAAGGGGAACCACTGCTTCAGGCCTTCATGCTTGAGGACATTCTTCCTTAGGGCTTTGGGATCGATGGCGTAATCATCTGAGAAGTAGGCGCGCCCCGCAGTGGCAAAATCGGTGGTTACGTGAAATCGGCTTCTGATCAAATCTATGGTCTGGAGAAACCACGAGCGTTGGCTCTCCTCAAAGGCGGGATTCCATATCCCCGACTTTTTGAGTTCCGCCTTGACATAGGGCTCGATCTCTTCCACGGGCAGTTCTCTCAGATAATGGGTGTTGATGCTGATCGCTTTGGGATCCGTAAAAAACTTCGGGTCATCCTTACGCACATCGAAAATAGCATTGGCCCGGCTAAGCCCCTCCAGAGAAAATGCCTCGACGAGCTCGTCTTTGGAAAAGATTTCCTTCGACTCGGGATTGGACCACCCCAAAAGGGCCAGATAGTTGACAAAGGCCCACGGCAAAAAACCGTGTTCCCGGTAAAACCGCACAGCGACCACTTCCCCATGGGTACGCTTTGAGATCTTCGCCTTTTTGCCGTCCAAGGTTAATGACATGTGGGCAAACTGCGGTATCCGAGCACCCAATGCCTTATAAATGAGGATCTGTTTGGGTGTGTTCGCCAGTCCATCCTGACCCCGAATGACATGGGTAATACCGTCGCGAATGTCATCCACCACATTGGACAAAACATACAAGGGTTGGCCGTTGGAGCGCAGAATAACGAAATCTTCGATATCCTCATATCGCTTTTCGATGATGCCGTAGACGATATCTTGAAAACTGACGAACCCCTCCCCTTGGGGCACTTTCAAGCGAATCGTATAGGTCATGCCCTTCGCTTCCCGTTCCGCGACCTCGTCAGGTGTCAAGTGCCGGCACGTACCGTCATACTGTAGCGGTTCCTTCCGTTCTCTTGCCGCATGGCGCTTTTCCTCCAGTTGGTCTTTCGAGCAAAAACACTTATAGGCGTGTCCGCTGTCCACCAGCTGTTCGGCCACCGCCACGTGCTCCTCGATGAAGTGGGATTGAAAATACGGCCCTTCGTCCCATTCGATGCCCAGCCATTTGAGACTTTCCAAAATGCCCCGGATCGATTCCTCCGATGACCGCTCGGCATCCGTATCTTCTATTCTCAAGATAAATTTGCCCTTCGTCTTCTGGGCAAAGAGCCAGTTAAAGATCGCCGTCCGGGCACCGCCGATATGCAGATACCCGCTCGGACTGGGGGGAAATCGTACCACCACCTGGTCTTCCATAATTGTCTACTCTCTTAAATGCCCGTCACCTGGACATGATTGGTTGGTTTTAGCGCGTGAATGCGCATCCGTTGTCTCTTATGGGATATTGGGGTTAACACAAAACATAACGGATGAAAAGGCTAACCACGGGACCCCCTTTTGGATCGAGGCAATGATCCCCCACAAGACCGGTCACCCACCCCCTTCGACCGACACATCCATATAGAGATCACCGATTGATCCCCGCTGACCCGCCAAGGACACACGCAAAAACAGGGGGGTCCAGAGGGATTTTGTACTTCCCATTGACACGACCACATGACGTGTAGTACACAGACTCAATATTATGTGACGATAATCGTAATCGTGTCTTGTCTGAACGACCCCACCGCTGGGCAGTCTCCCGTGTATTCTTTTCATCGCTTGTCCACTCAAGGGCCTGGTAGGGGCTTCTCCAACGACACCTAATATCGCAATACCGTTAGGAGAGAAATTATGCCTGAAACCATTATCGAAGTAAAGAATCTCTACAAGATCTTCGGGGCCAATCCCGATGCGGCGTTCCCACTGCTCGAAAAAGGCCTCACCAAGGAAGAAATCCTTCAAAAGACCGGATGTACGGTGGCCATCGATGATGCGTCTTTCAAAGTCAACCAGGCCGAGATTTTCGTGATCATGGGCCTTTCAGGGAGTGGGAAATCCACCATTATTCGATGTCTGAACCGGCTCATCGAGCCGACGAGGGGCCGGGTATTGGCGTATGGAAGCGATATCCTCGACTTGAACCAAGAAGACTTGAGGAAGTTACGGCGAACCAAGATGTCTATGGTGTTTCAACATTTCGGGCTCTTCCCTCATCGCACGGTGCTCAGCAATGTGGAATACGGTCTGGAGATCTCCGGGATGGAACGGACGGCACGTGTCGAAAAGGCCCGGGACGCCCTCAAATTGGTGGGCCTCGAGGGATATGAAGGCAGCATGCCCGATGAACTCAGCGGCGGCATGCAACAGCGTGTGGGCTTGGCCCGCGCACTGGCCAACGACCCGGAAATACTGCTTATGGACGAGGCCTTTAGCGCTCTGGACCCGCTGATACGGGCGGAGATGCAGGACGAACTGATCCAGCTCCAAACCCGCCTTCACAAAACCATCGTCTTCATTACTCATGACCTTGATGAAGCCCTCAAACTGGGCGACCGTATCACCATTTTGGGAACAGGCGGCAAGGTCATTCAGATCGGAACCTCTGAAGAAATCGTCAGCAATCCCGCCGATGACTACGTACGGGCATTTGTACAAAACGTGGATCGAACGAAAGTGATCACGGCTTCGGCGGTCATGCGCAGGCCGCTTACGGTCACCGTCCCCAAAGACGGTCCCGCAGTCGCCGTACGTCGGATGAAACGGGAGGGCTTTTCCACCGTGTTCGTGGTGGATTCGGACAGGAAGCTCAAAGGCATCGTCCGCATCGACGACGCCGTGAAACTGGAGAAAAAAGAGAAAAGAGACTTCGGAGATACCGTGGATGCCGATGTGTCCATCACATCGCCGGAAACCCCGATCGGCGACTTGCTGACCACGGCCCTGACCAACAGATACCCCATTTGTGTCTTGGATGATGCAGGCACACTTCTGGGTATTATAGAGCGCGCCTCGATCATCGCCGAAGTAGGGGGCGATGAAGAACCGGAGTTGCTGAGTAACTCGAATTTTACGTAGCCGCACAGATCAGGCTATAGACGATACTGGGGATAACCTGTTGAAAGGAGATGCAAGGACCCATGATTAAAATACCGGTGGGAAACGTATTTGAAGCCATCATTACCTGGTTTACCGAAAATTTTGATGCCTTATTCGATGGGATAGGTGGTGCCATTGTCGCCATTTTGGGCGTATTCAAAGCCGTCATGCTTTTTCCCCATCCCCTTATCATCATCGCCATACTCACGGCAATCGCCTGGCTGACCGCCAAGAAGGGGGTTGCCCTTTTCACCGCTCTGGGGATGCTTCTAATTCTGAACATGGGCTTTTGGGAGCCCACCATCGAAACACTGGCCCTGGTGATCACGTCCGTTCTGATCGCGTTGTTGATTGCCCTCCCCCTGGGGATATGGGCCTCCAAAAACAACGTGGTGGAGGGAACCGTTCGCCCCATACTCGACTTCATGCAGACCCTGCCGGCCTTCGTCTATCTGATTCCGGCTGTTCTCTTTTTTAAGCTGGGAGAAGTCCCGGGTGTCGTTGCCACCCTTATTTTTTCCATGCCTCCTGCGGTTCGGTTGACCAATTTGGGGATCCGACAAGTTCCCAAAGAGATCAAAGAGGCTTCCAAGGCATTCGGGTCCACCCCCCGTCAGGTGCTTTTCAAAGCTGAACTCCCGTTGGCCCTGCCCACCATCATGGCCGGGATTAACCAGACGATCATGCTGGCATTGTCCATGGTTGTCATCGCGGGGATGATCGGTGCCGGCGGGTTGGGTAACGAGGTTCTCAAGGGTATTACCCAATTGCGTATCGGTCTCGGATTTGAAAGTGGCATTTCGATTGTCATACTGGCCATCTTTTTGGATCGGGTGACTCAGGCCATGGGAATGAAGAAATAGGCAGCAAGTTCGGCAGGAGCGATCATATTTTAATAACCATTTACATCGGGTATGCCGCTGCGCCGGAACTCTTTTTCGGCACGCTTTTAAGGAGTGGGGGCAGCAGTTAAAATGGAGATTATTCAAAAAAGGAGGATGTTGACATGCAAAAAGGACTCAAGCAGGTAGTGAGACTGGCAGTTGTGGCCCTTTCCCTGGTCGCCCTTGTCGGGGTTTGGGGTTGTGGTGGTAATGGAGAGGAACAACAGGAAGTCGCTGAAACGCAAACGCACGAAGCACAAGAAGAGAAGGTGGCCAATCTGGTATATGTGAACTGGGCCGAGGGCATTGCCTATACCAACCTGGCCAAGGCGGTTTTGGAGGAAAAGGCCGGATACACCGTTAATATTACGGCCGCCGATGTGGGGCCCGCCTATACGGCAGTGGCACAGGGGGACATGGACGCCTTCATGGAAACCTGGCTTCCTGTATTACATAAGGACTATATCGACAAGTATGCAGACAAAGTCGTTGACCTGGGGCATGTCTTTGAAGGCACGCAGAGCGGCCTCGTCGTCCCCGCCTACGTCACCATGGACAAGATATCCCAACTCAACGAACACAAAGACAAGTTTGACGGAGAAATCGTGGGTATCGATGCAGGCGCGGGCATTATGAAAACCACGGATCAACTCATCGACCTCTATGACCTCGACTATAAGCTGATCGCTTCGAGCGGCCCGGCCATGACGGCGGCCCTCAAAGACGCCATCGACAACAACGAGTGGATTGTGGTCACCGGTTGGAAGCCGCACTGGAAATTTGCCCGTTGGGACCTGAAATTTCTCCAGCAGGATCCGGACAAGGTCATGTGGAAGCAGGGCAATATCCACATCATGGGTCGAAAGAACCTGGAGGAAGACAAACCCGAACTGGCCCAGTTTCTCAAAAACATGTTCTTTACCAACACCCAGCTGGCCGATCTGATGCTCAAGGTCAATCAGTCCGACGAGGATGTGTCCGCAGTGGCCCGCCAATGGATGAATGACAATCCGGCATTGGTCCAAAGCTGGCTCCCATAAAGCATGCCCGTGAGGGTCGTCGCGCCGCCGAATTCCGGTACGGGCGCGGCGACCCGCCTTCTATCAAACGCCTTGCCCTGTTTCGCAGTTGAAAGAAATCAGGGACGTCTCGGAAACTTGGAAAAGTCAGGGGACCGCTTTTCGTTGAAGGCGTTTCGTCCCTCCTGCGCTTCATCACTCATATAGTACAAGAGGGTGGCGTTTCCCGCCAGTTCCTGAAGACCGGCCTGACCGTCACAGTCTGCGTTCAGGGCGGCCTTGAGGCAGCGGATAGCCAATGGTGAATGTCGGAGGATTTCTTGGCACCATTGGATCGTCTCCTCCTCCAGCCGCGCCAGCGGGACCACCGTATTGATCAGTCCCATCTCCAGGGCTTGGCTTGCCGTATACTGGCGGCATAGAAACCAGATCTCTCTGGCCTTTTTTTGGCCCACCAAGCGAGCCAAGTAAGCGGACCCGTAGCCACCGTCAAACGACCCCACCTTGGGACCGGTCTGACCAAATACCGCATTGTCTGCCGCAATAGTCAAATCGCACATGATGTGGAGGACATGCCCGCCTCCGATAGCATAACCGGCGACCATGGCCACAACCGGTTTGGGACATGTACGGATTTGCCGTTGAAAATCAAGAACGTTGAGCCGTTCCGTACCCGCTTTGTCGGCATACCCGCTCTGGCCCCGAACCCGTTGATCTCCGCCTGAACAAAAGGCCTTTTCTCCTTTTCCCGTCAGGATGACGACACCGGTCTGCTCGTCATCTCGCGCATCATCGAGTGCCCGGGACATTTCCACCACTGTCAGTGGTCGAAATGCATTCCGCACTTCCGGACGGTTGATCGTAATCTTTGCGATCCCTTGCGCCTTCTCGTAGATAATGTCGGTAAACGGTATCGCTTGTTCCCATTGGATATGATTCATACTCACCTCTCACACAGCCGAACCGTGTCGCTATCCGTTTCTGTGACGGCACGGCAAAAAAAGTCAAGCCTCGATGCAAAGGCGTCGCATAATGCCATCCAGACCCCGCTAGGAGCCTGTCGGCGAACTTCCATGGAAGCCGGGTTAACCCGCCGCGCCGCGGCCTCCTGTCGGCAACGAACTTGATCACCAATTTGTCAGGTAAC
>CAZHHS010000032.1:0-14048 GCA_964532395.1 uncultured Desulfobacterales bacterium
CAAAGCGGCTCTACCCGATTATTCCATCCGGAATACTCTATTCAATCTATTTCAATGTGGGGTCTATCTGGTAGAGTCACTGATCAGATTTTGAGTGCCGGCGGGGTGTATTCCTTGGTTTCACGTAGGGAAAACGCCGGTGCGCAGCAGAAAACAGCGGGGGAGTAATTGGAAACAATGCGAGGGAACGCACTTACACGTATCATCCGGGATGTAAATGCCTTTGTCTTTGATTTGGATGGTGTGGTGACCCGTACGGCCGCGGTCCATGCCAAGGCATGGAAGGCCATGTTCGATAAATATTTGAAGGATCTCAGTGATCGAACGGGCACCGATTATCAGCCTTTTGACATTTCCGGTGAATATAGCCGATATGTGGATGGAAAGCCGCGGTATGACGGTGTCGAGCGCTTTTTGGAATCTCGTAATATCGAGCTTCCTTATGGTTCTCCCGATGATCCGCCTGAGCGAGAGACGGTTTGCGGGTTGGGAAATAAGAAAAACGACCTCTTTTTGAAATACTTGCAGGAAGGAGTGACAGTCTACGATTCAACGGTTTCCCTTATCCGCAAGCTCAAAGACAAGGGGGTGAAAACCGCTATTGTATCCTCGAGTAAGAATTGCTCGGCGGTCTTGGCGGCGGCGGGTATTACCGATCTGTTTGACACCCGGGTAGACGGTGTCGTGAGTGAACAGCTGAACCTGCCGGGCAAACCTCAGCCGGATATTTTCTTGGAGGCGGCGCGGCGCCTGGGGGTTAAGCCCGAAGACGGATGCGCGGTAGAGGACGCGCTTTCCGGCGTCGAGGCTGCCTACCAGGGTGAGTTTCGGTATGTGATCGGCGTGGACAGACAGAATCAATCCCAGCAGTTGAGAGAGCAAGGGGCGGACATGGTCGTACATGATCTGCTTGAACTGGAAAAAAAGCAACGAACCGCTTGGCTCACCTCGGCGTTGGCAGGTCTGGAAGATATCGTTCATCGGCTTGAGGATCGTCAACGGGGAATCTTTCTCGATTACGACGGGACACTGACGCCTATTGTGGAGCGGCCTGAGGAGGCGGTCCTCTCAGAGGAAATGCGGGAGTCATTGAAAAACCTGGCGAGTCGGGAGACGGTGGCCGTGGTCAGCGGGCGGGATCTTCGGGATGTACGCACCCGTGTCGATATAGATACCCTCTTTTACGCCGGCAGTCACGGGTTTGATATCCGAGGCCCTAAAGGAGAAACGTTCGAACACGACCAGGCAATGGAAGCGTTACCCGTACTGGATGAAGTGGAAAGTGGCTTGCGCCGAAAATTGCAGGATGTCCCCGGTGCCCAAGTTGAACGAAAACGCTTTTCCATCGCCGTTCATTATCGCCGGGTTAAAGAAAGAGACCTGTCGTTGGTGGCCGCTGCAGTGAAAGAAGCCGGGGAGGGATATCCCCAACTTCGGATGGGAACAGGCAAAAAGGTTTACGAATTACAACCCGATGTGGAATGGGATAAGGGCCGGGCGTTGCTCTGGATGATGGAAACGCTGGGATTGAAGCCCGACCGAAGCCGTGCCGTATACATCGGCGATGATACCACGGACGAAGACGCCTTCGAGGTTCTGTCGGACGATGGTATCGGTATCGTGGTTCATCGAGGCACCCCAAAGCTCACCTTTGCCGAATATGTGCTGTCCGATACCGGAGAGGTCAGAGAATTTCTGGAACGTTTGAGCGAGCGATTGGGAGGAGGTCCGTCATGAGTGTATGGACGGTCTCATATCAGGGATTCGATCCGAAAAAGGAAAAACTGAGGGAGGCCCTGTGCACCCTGGGCAATGGCTATTTCTGTACCCGGGGCGCCGCCGCCGAGGCGTCGGCCGACGAGGTCCACTATCCGGGAACCTATCTTCCCGGCGGCTACAACCGGTTGAAAACGGAAATGGCCGGCAAGATAATAGAAAACGAGGACCTCGTCAATATGCCCAACTGGCTCCCCCTTTCATTCCGCATCAAACATGGTGCGTGGTTCAGCCTCAGCAAGGTGGAACTATTGGAGTATGAGCAGAAGCTCGACATGGCGGAGGGGATTCTGACACGAAACTTTCGTTTCAAGGATGAAGAGAGTCACATCACCCAAGTGATCAGCACCCGAATCGTCAGCATGGCCGATCCCCACCTGGCGGCCGAAAAGTTGGTACTCCATCCGGAAAACTGGTCGGGGCGGGTCCAGTTTCGATCTGCTATCGACGGGCGGGTGATAAACGACGGCGTTGCCCGGTACAGAGATTTGAACAGCAGACATTTGGAACCGATGGCGACCCACAACGGTGCCGAAGACGTTATGTGTCTGATGGCCCGGACCAATCAGTCGAGACTGGAGATCGCGGAGGCTGCCCGAACCCGGATATACCGCAACGGTCATCTGGTTATTCCGGATCGAGAAACCTTGGAAGAGACCGGGTACATCGCCCAGCTGTTTGAGTTCGAGGTCGATCAAAAGGATACGCTGAGTATTGAAAAGGTGGTGAGCCTTTATACCTCTCGGGATCCGGCGATCAGTGAGATCGGTCTGGAGGCGTGCAAGAAGGTCAACCGTGCGGAAGCCTTTGACCAACTTCAAACAGCGCATGGGGAGGCGTGGAAACGTCTATGGCACCGCTTTGACATGAAGTTTACCGATCGGGACCCGGAGCGTGGGGCCCGGATAGCCAAAATTCTTCGTTTGCATACGTTTCACCTTCTGCAGACGGCGTCCCTCAACACGGTGACCATGGACCTTGACGTAGGTATTCCTTCCAGGGGGTGGCACGGTGAGGCCTACCGGGGTCACATTTTTTGGGATGAACTGTTTATCTTTCCGTTTCTCAACTTGCGCCTGCCGGAGATTACCCGCAAATTTTTAATGTATCGGTATCGACGGCTCGAGGAAGCCCGGTTTGCCGCCAAAGAAGCCGGGTATTCCGGGGCGATGTTCCCATGGCAAAGCGGCAGCAACGGCCGGGAAGAGACGCAGACCATCCATCTCAACCCCCGTTCGGGGCGTTGGAACCCGGACAACAGCCATTTGCAACGCCACGTGAATTCGGCCATTGCCTATAATATTCATCAATATTATCAAGCCACCCGGGACACCGAATTCATCTCTTTTTATGGGGCGGAGATGATTCTGGAAATCGCCCGATTCTGGTCCAGTTTGGCTACCTACAACCGGGACATGGACCGATATGAGATTCTCGGGGTCATGGGGCCCGACGAATATCACGAGCGGTTCCCCGGTACGGATGGTTCGGGGCTGAACAACAATGCCTACACCAACGTGATGGCCGTGTGGGTGATTGAAAGAGCAATGGCGTTTCTGGATATATTACCGGGAGATGTCGCCGAGCATCTGTCCCTCCGGCTGGACCTGCAAAAAGAAGAAATAGGGCGGTGGCGTGATATAACCCGGCGCATGTTCATTCCTTTTCATGGTGACGGCATTATCAGCCAATTTCAAGGCTATGAGGACTTGGAGGAGTTTGATTGGGAAGCTTACCAACAAAAGTACGACGACATTCAGCGATTGGACAGAATCCTCGGTGCGGAAAACGATACCCCGAATCGGTATAAGGTTTCCAAACAGGCCGACGTCCTGATGTTGTTTTATCTGCTTTCCGCAGAAGAACTCAGCACCATCTTCGAGAAGTTGGGCTATACATTTGAATACGAAACCATACCTAAAAACATCGATTATTATTTAAGGCGTACGAGTCACGGTTCCACCTTAAGCCGGGTGGTCCATTCCTGGGTCTTGACCCGTAAACAGCGAACCAAATCCTGGGAGCTCTTTAACGAGGCCCTGTGCAGCGATGTAGCGGACATTCAAGGAGGTACGACACCGGAGGGGATCCATCTGGGCGCCATGGCGGGTACGGTCGACCAAGTACAACGCGGCTACACGGGTATCGAGGTCCGGGAGGATGTCCTGTGGTTTAATCCCTGTCTGCCGGAAGAACTGAGCGATCTGAAACTTGAACTCCGGTATCGGGGATATTTTCTCGATGTCGACATTACATGTGACCAATTGAGCGTTTCCGCCCTCCGGGCGAAAGAACATCCAATCAACATCGGGTATCAAGAGGAGGTGAAGGAGTTGTATGGTCGGGATTCGGTCACATTTTCGCTTTAAAAGAGCAAGCCCCATGCCTCACGTCAGGGGGGTTACGCCCAGGGGGCGCTGGTGGCGAGTACCCTTTCAAATGATGAGTTGGGATTGTTGGATAAGGAGCACTCAAATTTGGTGATCGGGAGGAATCATGTCGGAACAAGAACAATACATCAGATGGTTTGAGGACCTTGGATCCGGGGATGTCGCTGAGGTAGGCGGAAAGAATGCCTCTTTAGGGGAAATGGTCAGCTCCTTAAAGGAGGCGGGTATCGAGGTGCCGGAAGGGTTTGCAACGACTTCCAATGCCTACTGGGCGTTTCTGAAAGAAAACGGCCTCAAAGAAAATATCCAAGGGTGGATCGATGAACTGAGTGCCGAGAAAAAACCCCTGCATGAAGTGGGCAAACAGCTCCGAGAGGCCTTCGTGAAATCAAACTTTCCAAAAGCAGTGGAAGCGGGTATTTGTGACGCCTACCGACGTTTATCTTCCCGATATGATCGAAGCGACATCGATGTGGCGGTACGGAGCAGCGCTACGGCGGAGGATTTGCCGTCCGCCAGTTTTGCCGGTCAACAGGAAACCTTTCTGAATGTTTCCGGAGAGGAAGAACTGCTTTGGGCCTGTAAACGGTGTTACGCTTCCCTGTTTACCGATCGTGCCATTTCCTATCGACAGGAAAAGGGATTTGATCACATGGAAGTGGCGCTGTCCATCGGGATTCAGAAGATGGTTCGCTCGGACAAAGCGGGATCGGGGGTCATGTTTTCCATCGATACGGAGACGGGGTTTCCGGGGGTGGTGGTTATCAACGCCGCCTGGGGACTGGGGGAAAACGTCGTTCAGGGGACGGTCACGCCCGATGAATACAAGGTATTTAAACCCTTACTGGAAAAAACGGGGATACGTCCCATTGTGGACAAGATTCTGGGCAGCAAGGAGAAACAAATGATCTACACGGAGGAGGAAGGCGTGAAGATAAAAAATATCGACACCCCGGAAGACCTCCGAAATCGATTTGTTCTGGATGATCAAGAGGTCATTCAACTGGCCAAGTGGGCTCAACAAATTGAAAAGCACTATGAAACGCCGATGGACATTGAATGGGCCAAAGACGGACAGGAGGAAAAACTCTACATCGTCCAGGCCCGCCCGGAAACCGTCCAGTCACAAAAGCAGGCCGGTATGCTGAAAAGCTATGTACTGAAGGAGGAAGGCAAAAGACTGCTGTCCGGGATCAGCATCGGCAGTTCCATTGTGGGTGCCAAGGCGTGCATGATCAAGAATGCAGAGGACATAGGAGAATTTGAGGACAACACGATTCTGGTGACTGAAATGACCGACCCCGACTGGGTGCCGATCATGAAGCGAGCGGCGGGAATCATTACGGACCATGGTGGGCGAACCTGTCACGCCGCCATCGTAAGCCGTGAATTGGGGATCCCCGCCATTGTGGGAACGGACAAGGGGACGGCGTTGCTGAAAACGGGTCAGGAAATAACGCTTTCCTGTGCCGAGGGGGACCAGGGATATGTTTACGACGGCATTCTCGATTACGAAACAACAGAGCAAGGGCTGGATGTTCCGGACACCCAAACCCGCATCATGCTCAACATCGCCAGCCCGGCCGCCGCATTCAGCTGGTGGCAGCTACCCTGTGAAGGCATCGGCTTGGCCCGGATGGAGTTTATCATCAACAATATCATACAGGTTCATCCCATGGCCTTGATTCGCTTCGATACCCTGCAAGATGAGGAGGCCAAACGAAAAATCGAAGACCTGACTCACGGCTATTCAAGCAAAACGGAGTATTTCATCGACCATCTGGCCCGGGGAATAGCCAAAATAGCGGCATCGCAATACCCGCATCAGGTAATTGTCCGGATGAGCGATTTCAAAACCAATGAGTATGCCGATCTCATCGGCGGCAGTGAATTCGAGCCCCACGAAAGTAACCCGATGTTGGGTTTCCGGGGTGCTTCCAGGTATTACAGTGATCGGTACAAGGAGGGATTCGCCCTCGAATGCCAGGCAATCAGACGGGTTCGAGACGACATCGGCCTGGACAACGTATTGATCATGATTCCCTTTTGTCGCACCACCGACGAGGCGGACAAGGTCATCGATGTTCTTGAGGAAAATGGGTTGAAGCGAGGGGAGAAGGGCTTGGAGATTTACGTCATGTGTGAAATTCCTTCCAATGTGACCCTGGCCGACCAGTTTGCCCAGCGGTTCGATGGGTTTTCCATCGGTTCCAACGATCTGACGCAATTGGTTTTGGGTGTAGACCGTGATTCTTCTCTACTTGCTCACGTTTTTGATGAAAGGAACGAAGCGGTTCAGCGACAAATAGCCGATGTGATCCAGGCGGCTCATAAAGCCGGTTGCAAGGTAGGCATCTGCGGACAGGCACCCAGCGATTATCCGGAGTTCGCCGCTTTTCTGGTGAAGGCGGGCATTGACTCGATTTCCTTGAACCCGGACAGTGTCATAGAGACGAAGAAAAGGATTGCCCGGGCGGAAAAGGAGGTCGCCGCCCAGGGACACGGTGCTGATTGACACTGAACGGCGACATGGCTTAAAAAATCTGTAAATACAAAAAGTATTGCTTTTGAGTTCATTCTGACATGTTTCTCATGCGACTTTAGCGTTAACGGCCCGCCCCACAAGGAGGCGGGTTATCTTTTCCTTACGTTCTTCGGATACAATCATGCCACATTCTCCAGACGACCATAAGATCGGATCACCTGAGCCGGTTCCCGATAAGCCATGGAGTCGTTCGGCCGCGGACGTTGCACGGGAACTGGGGGTGACCATCGGAAAAGGCCTTGAGCCGGATGAGGTCAAGCGAAGACGCAAGCGGTACGGGGCCAACCGGCTTCGGGAAAGCAAATCCCGGTCCACATGGGCCATTCTGGTGGACCAGGTCAAAAGCGTGATCATGGTGTTGCTGGTCGTAGCGGCCGGCCTTTCTTTCGCCTTCGGACAATGGTTGGAAGGCATCTCCATTGTGGTGGCGATTCTTCTAAACGGCGCCATCGGATTTTTCACCGAACTGCGGGCGGTACGGTCCATGGAAGCGTTGCAAAAAATGACTCGGATTACGGCCAAGGTCCGCAGATCGGGACAAGTGCAGGAAATCCCCGCCGTCGATCTGGTGCCGGGCGATGTGGTCGTGGTAGACGGTGGGGACATTGTAACCGCAGACATTCGGCTGACCGAGGCATCCCGCTTGCGGGTAGACGAATCCGCCCTGACGGGGGAATCGGTTCCGGTGAATAAAGGGATCGATCGCTTGGCGGATGACGCCGTGCTGGCCGACCGAACCAACCTGCTGTTTAAGGGAACGGCGATTTCCGGCGGCACCGGAGAGGGTGTGGTGGTGGCCACGGGTATGGGGACTGAGCTGGGCCGGATTTCGGAACTTACCCAGGAGGCAACGGAAGACGTGTCGCCCCTGGAAAAACGACTGAATCGGCTTGGGCGAAGTCTGGTCTGGATAACCACTGCCATTGCCGCTGCCGTGGTCGTTATCGGCATATTCACAGGCAGAGACGTTTTCACAGTCGTAGAAACCGCTATCGCTCTGGCCGTGGCGGCGATTCCTGAAGGCCTGCCCATCGTAGCCACCATCGCCCTGGCAAGGGGGATGTGGCGCATGGCGGCTCACAATGCCCTGGTGAATCAACTTTCTGCGGTGGAAACCCTGGGGGCGACGAACGTTATCTGTGTCGACAAAACCGGCACCCTGACGGAAAACCGCATGTCGGTTACAAAAATAGTAATAGCCGAAGATCCGGGAACCTCAGCGGAGTATGTGGTGAGTGGAGACAGCCTTGACTTGAATTCTTCTCAGGCACAGATCGACGAGGCGATTCAGGTGGGTGTCTTGTGCAACAACGCAGCGCTGTCCGGTGATGATCGTCAGGATAAGGTGGTTCGGGGGGTGGGGGATCCCATGGAAGTGGCCCTGTTGGCCCTGGGCCGGATGGCGGGAAAAGACCGTCAGGGCCTGCTTGAGAAGTTTCCGGAAGTCCGCGAAGAGGCCTTTGATCCCAAAAAAAAGATGATGGCCACCTTCCATAAGGAAAACGATCAATACCGGGTCGCCGTCAAAGGGGCCCCGGAAGCGGTACTTGAGGCATGTTCACAGGTTCAAACGTCGGAGGGGACGGTTGAGTTCGACGAGTCGGCGCGGAAGGTGTGGCAAGACAAGAACAGGCAAATGGCCGAGGAGGGACTCCGGGTGCTGGCCGTGGCGGAAAAGCGTGAAGCCGGCAAGGACGCCGATCCGTACGAATCCCTCTCTTTTATCGGTCTGCTCGGTTTTCTGGACCCGCCCAGAGAAGAAGTGCCTCAGGCCATTGCCCGGTGTGCAAAGGCCGGGATTCGAGTCGTCATGGTTACCGGAGATCAGCCGGTTACAGCCAAAAACATTGGCGTCCGGGTGGGCGTGGTAAAAGATCCGGATGCCTCGGTTATTGCCGGTGGTGAACTTAAGTTGAACCGGCGGCTAAGCCACGAAGAACGTAGGCGATTGCAAGGGGCAAACATCTTCGCGCGCGTAACCCCCGAGCAAAAGCTCGATTTGATTACCCTGCACCAAAATAGCGGTGCGGTGGTGGCCATGACCGGAGACGGCATCAACGATGCGCCGGCCTTACAAAAGGCTGACATCGGCGTGGCTATGGGAGGCCGGGGGACGCAGGTGGCAGTGGAAGCGGCCGACATGGTGCTCAAGGATGACGCTTTTGCCACCATACTGGTGGCTATCGAGCAGGGGCGGGCCATTTTTGACAATCTGAGAAAATTTATCCTCTACCTGCTTTCCGGCAATGTGAGTGAAATCATGATCGTTGTGTTTGCTCTGATCGTGGGGGCGCCGTTGCCCTTACTACCCCTCCAGATCCTCTATCTGAACATGATCGGCGACGTTTTTCCGGCACTCGCTTTAGGGGTAGGGAAGGGAGATCCGTCCAAAATGCTCTTGCCGCCCCGGAACCCGAAGGAGCCGATTCTCGCCCGGCGGCACTGGTGGACGATCATCGTTTATGGTGTAGTCATAAGCACGGCGGTGCTTGCCGGCTTCGGTATCGCACTCGAGACTCTGCAGTTACCGGAAAGCCAAGCGGTGACGGTTTCCTTCCTGACTCTCGCGTTTGCCCGCCTCTGGCACGTATTCAACATGCGGGATCGTGGTTCCAACTTGGTCCGCAACGATGTCACCCGCAATCCTTTCGTGTGGGGGGCCCTGGCCTTATGTACTCTGCTTTTGTTGTTGGCGCTTTTTTTGCCGGGTCTTTCCTTGGCGTTGGATCTGGTTTACCCCGGTCACGCGGGAATGGCCCTGATTTTGGGCTGTAGCATAGTGCCACTGATTATAGGCCAAATTATCCAAACCACCCGGTTCCGTCGATGACGTATCGGGCGATGATGGCGGCGATGAGCACGATGATTAACGCCCAGAAGAAACCGCCAAGGACACCCAATACGGCGCGTTTTTCTTTTCTTCGCTTTTCTTGATCCACCAATTTCACCGTCGATTCTTCGCCTTCAATGGGTGCCACGGCAGCCAATAAGAGGGCGACGATCAGCCCCACAGCCAAAAAAGGCAGCCAATAGGTACCCCACAACGGACGTCCGATGGGATGTATCCAGATACCGCCGGCCCATGTGGCCAAAAAAAGCACAATAAAGAACATCGCCAGGCTGGCCCACGGTCCCCTTTGCCGAAAACCGCCGACGATGATGGCGGTAAAAATTAGTGCGAAAATAAGGGCCATCAAAATATGGACGAATAACATGTTTGCCACTCCTTTCTTTCTAAGTGTGATGAATATCAGTATGCTACCAGGGCTATGATGGGAGGGTAAATGGGGTTAATCGAGTATTCTCCCTCTTATGGTCCGTCCGGGGTGACGGGGGATTAGGGGAGGCGTAAAAGGGGGTGTCCGGTCAAGGGTAAAATAAGGGATTTACCCTATGTATGAAACGGCTCTATCGTTTTAACATGCGGTAAAGTTAGGGATAGGAATGGGGAGGCCGGGGCGATGCCGATTCATAACAGTGATGTAAGCGAGGTGTTTTCCAAGGTCGCCGATCTGCTTGAAATTCAAGGCGCCAATGCCTTTCGTGTTCGGGCCTATCGAAATGCCGCGCGGATCGTCGGTGGGTTGGGACAAAGCGTTTCCGATATGCTGGCCCAGGGAGAGGATTTGTCGGAGTTGCCGGGGCTGGGCAAAGATTTGGCCGGAAAAGTGGAAGAAGTCGTCAACACCGGAAAGCTCAGCCAGCTGGAAGAGTTGGAAAAGGAGGTCCCGCCCGAACTAACACAGATCTTGAAAGTTTCGACCCTGGGGCCGAAGAAAGTTAGTGCCTTGTACCGGGAACTCGGTGTTACCAACATAGAAGACCTAAAAAAGGCGGCCAATGAAAACAAAGTTCGGACTCTGGACGGGTTTGGCGAAAAGACGGAGCGGAAAATTCTTGAAGAGGTGAAGCGGTTCGAGGGAGACCAAGGAAAACGGCGGATTAAACTCATAGAGGCCGAGGAGAGAGCGGAACCCCTGGCGGATTATCTGAAAAAGGAGAAGGGAGTAAAAGATATTGTTGTCGCAGGAAGTTATCGCCGAAGAAAGGAAACCGTGGGCGATCTGGACATCCTGGTTACGTGCAAGAAAGGGTCCGATCTTATGGAGCGGTTGGTCAAATATGACGACGTCACCCAAGTGGTGTCGAAGGGAAAAACCCGCTCTACGGTGATCCTTCGTTCCGGGCTTCAAGTAGATGTCCGTGTGGTGCCCCAAGTAAGTTACGGGGCGGCACTACACTATTTTACCGGGTCCAAGGCACACAATATTGCGGTCAGAAAGCTGGGGGTGGCTCGGGGCCTTAAGATTAATGAGTATGGCGTTTTTGACAAAAAAGATAACCGGCTGGCTGGAAAGACGGAAGAAGAAGTCTATGACCAGGTCGATTTGCCCTACATAGAGCCTGAGTTGCGGGAGGGTAGCGGTGAGACCGAAGCCGCTAAAAAAGGGGCACTGCCGAAGCTGATTAAAAGGGAAGATATCGTCGGTGACCTCCACACCCATACGAAAGAGACCGACGGACATCACGATTTGAAAGAGCTCGCCGAAGCCGCTCAGGACCGTAATTACAAGTACCTGGCGATTACCGACCATTCTAAAAGGGTGAGTATGGCCCATGGGCTGAATGCCAAGCGCCTGGCTGAACAGATAAAGGCCATTGATCGGATCAATGGTAAACTCAAGGGACTGAGGCTGTTAAAAGGAATAGAGGTCGATATCCTTGAAGACGGATCTTTGGATCTTCCCGATGAGATTCTAAAAGAGTTGGATCTCAGGGTCTGTTCCGTTCACTACCACACCAATCTGTCCGCCAAAGAACAAACGGAACGAATCATTCGGGCCATGGACAATCCCTATTTCAATATATTTGCTCACCCCACCGGTCGGTTGATCAACGAGCGGGAACCCTATGAGCTGGACATGGAGAAAGTAATACGGGCCGCCGGGGAGAGGGGATGTTTTCTTGAAATCAACGCCCATCCGGACCGCTTGGACTTGTCGGGAAAATACTGTAAGCGAGCCAAAGAGATGGGTGTAAAGATGGCGATTTCCACTGATGCCCATCGAATTACCAACCTGGATTATATGCGCTTTGGCGTGGATCAGGCAAGAAGAGGGTGGCTGGAGGCCGATGACGTGATCAACACGAAGGGTGTGAAGGCGCTTGTGAAACTCTTTAAAAGGAAATGATCGCTTATGGACTTTAAAAAAAATCCGGACACCTCGTTTAAGGATATTGACAAGCTGGACAAGGAAGAGGCGCAAAAAGAAATCCAGGCCCTCAGAGAGGGAATTGAATACCATGATCACCTTTACTATGTGAAGAACAGGCCCGAGATTTCAGATGCCGTATATGACAAGCTCTTCCACCGCCTTCAGGAGTTGGAAAAGGCCTTTCCCGAGCTGAAGTCGGCGCAATCTCCCACCCAAAAAGTCGGGGCACCCCCCCTTGATAAACTCAAAAAGGTGGACCATCGTGCCCCCATGCTTAGTCTGAACGCCGCTCTGGAGGAAAAAGAGATTCGCGAATTTGACGACTTCGTACGTCGCAACACGGACACGAAGGATATCACGTATATTGCGGAGCCCAAGTTCGACGGGTTGTCGGTGGAGGTCGTATACCGGGATGGTCTTTTTTTCTATGGGGCTACCCGGGGTGACGGGCGACAAGGGGAGGACGTTTCCGAAAATCTCAAAACGATCAGATCGCTTCCCCTGCGTCTCCGGAAGAATGATGACTTGCCTGATTTTCTCTCCGTTCGCGGGGAGGTCTTTATGCCCAAGCAGGGGTTCCATCAGTTGAATCAGGAGCGGGTCGAAAGAGGAGAGGAGGCCTTCGCCAATCCCCGAAACGCCGCAGCGGGAACCATGCGCCATCTCAATCCGCGCAAGGTTTCGGAAAAGCCTCTGGACATTTTCTTTTATGACATTCTCTATTCGGAAAACGGGCACTTTACCAGTCACTGGGAGGTCCTAAAACAATTCCCCCGATGGGGCCTGAAAACGGATCCCCACAACAGGCGATGTTCGTCCTTTGAAGAGATCGCGGCCTATCACAAAAAGCTGTCCCAACAACGAGATGACTTTGATTACGAAATCGATGGCATTGTTCTTAAACTGGATCAATATGCCGTGAGGGACCAATTGGGTACCCGGCATCGCAGCCCCCGGTGGGCGATTGCGTGGAAATTTCCGCCGAAGCAGGAGGTCACGCGCCTGGAACGGATCGTGGTGCAGGTAGGCCGGACCGGCATTCTAACGCCGGTCGCCCTTTTAGAACCGGTGGATGTCGGTGGGGTGACGGTGAGCCGGGCCACCTTGCATAACGCGGACGAGGTCCGTAGAAAAGATGTCCGACCGGGGGATCGGGTACGGGTTGTTCGTGCCGGGGATGTGATACCGGAGGTGTTGGCCCGAGTGCCCGAGTCGGGGAAGAAACGGGGGGGCAAGTTTTCCATGCCGGATACCTGTCCCGCATGTGGGGCCCAAGTGGTAAAGGAAGGTGCTTATTATCTGTGTCCCGCCGGGCTTACCTGTACGGCTCAACGCATCGGGCGGATCGTTCACTATGCCTCCCGGGATGCAATGAATATTGAAGGACTCGGGGAGAAGACGGCACAAGACCTCGTGGAAAAGGGGCTTGCAGAAAACATGGCGGATCTCTATACCCTTGAGGTAAAAGATTTTCTTAAACTGGACGGATTTGCAGACAAGTCGGCCCGACAACTCTATGAGGCGGTCCAACGGACCAGGCACCCCCGTCTGGACCGGTTTCTTTATGCCTTGGGTATCCGTCATGTGGGACGGCGGGTGGCAAGGATCTTGGCGGAGGAATACGGGACGCTGGATGCGCTGCGAAAGGCGGAGACAAAAGACATCGAGCGAATCTCTGAAATCGGTCCCGAGATTGCACAAAGTGTGACGCGGTTTTTTTCAGCGGAGGAAAACCAAGCTGTTTTGGAAAAGCTGTTTCAGGAAGGGATGGAAGTTCGCTCGGTTCGAGGGGGTGGTGAGCAAGCGCCCCTGGCAGGCAAGACGTTCGTGTTCACCGGTGAACTGGAGGGATATACGAGAGATGATGCACAGAGGAAAGTAGAGGCCCTCGGTGGGCGGGCGACGTCATCCGTCTCCGGAAATACGGATTATCTGGTCGCCGGTGCCTCGCCGGGCAGTAAGTTGGACGATGCCGAGGCACGCGGCGTGGAAGTGATCAACGAAAAAGAGTTCACCGCCCTTCTGAAGCAGAATGCCTAACCCGCTCGAATGCGAAATACATGGATTCATGTATATCCTTTTGTAACAGCCAGTTTATAATATTAATCGGACAATAACATA
>CAZHHS010000033.1:0-13867 GCA_964532395.1 uncultured Desulfobacterales bacterium
ATATAACCATTTTCTCGGCAACGGCCGGCGTGGGAGTTCCCTGATACCGGGCTAATAGGCATATCTGACGGCTGCCCAGATATTGCTGTTGTTTTCAAATTGGGCATAGAACGTGTGGTCCTGCCGCCCAAAGAAGACATCGGCTCCGGTGGAAACGGACCAGTGATCGTCCACCTTGTAATGGACGGAAGGACGTACGTAGGCATCCTCATCGGAGGGCGAATAGTAGCCGAAGAAGGAGAGTTCAAGATTTTGATTCATTAAAAGTCGGGTCAATCGCAGGGTCAATACGTGCCGGACCTCGTCCCGGGCGGGAAACCCGGAGAGTAGACTGTCTTCATATTCATCATGGTCCGACATGTACTCCAGGTAATATTGCATGCCGCCGGTGAGATTCTTGGCCAGCTCTTGTTCATAACCGATCAGAAATCGGCTTTCACTGTTTCGAATATTGCGGTCATCGCCGTCGCGATCATCTCGCGAGTCGTAAAACCCCACCTCCAGACTCCCGATACCTTCCAAAACCGGCCCTCTCGCACTGGCACCGTAGACGGACAATCGGGGAAAGGTCGCCCGACCGGAAACCGGGTCGAATCCGTTCGGACTCTTCCAGTAGCCCACATACCCATAAAGGGCCAACTCATAGGCATCGATATTTTGATAGATACGAAGGGCCACTTCATCATCTTCAAACCATTGATTTCGCTCTTCCGGATTGACGACGGCGTTACGTCCGGCCAAGGCCATGGTTTGGTCATTGTAGTAGGAGATCATCCGTCCGTCGATATATCGGTCGGAATCGAAGGCCGGTGTATATACGATGTCCAGATTGGCCCAGTCGGCATAGAATGCGGCCTTGAGAGCATCGGACGGTGCCTTAAGATATTCCACATCTCTTCCCAGGAAAAATGAATTCCAATCTTTGGGAAATAGATCGTTGATGAAAATAAGGTCTCCCACCCCCCAGGTTAAAACCTGGCGTCCCGCCTGCACGTCCAAATACCCTGTTGGTCGGAGCAGGACGGAAGCCTCCCTCACGTCGAACCATCCGTAGCCCAGATCCAAGTCAACGGCCTGGCTGGGTACAACGGTATCGTAGAGAAAATCGACTTTTCCGTGAAATACCGCTCCTTGATACATCTCTTCGGCTTCCACCTGAAACCGAATCTCTGCCAGGGCGGTGTCCGGCTCATGCGGATCACTCTGGGTCCGAAGCCCTCCCCGGGCTTCCAGAAACCCATGCAAATCGATCCACGGTTCCTGGGGACCCGTGTCTCGTTCTCGTTCCGCCGGCTCCTTTTCGTCCGCCGACGTTCCCAGGCCTGCAGGAAGACGCGGCGACTTGCTCTGCGGTTCGTCCTCCTTACTTTCCAACCCTGACGGCAAAGCAGGTTCCGATCCCGTTTCACCAACGGCAGGGCCTGAGAACATAGCGATCCCAACCAACAGAACTGTAACAACAACTTTTCTCATCGCAAAAATCTTCTGGGTGGATTTCGTAAATAGCGTTCACTGAAGATATCCTTGGGCAATCCCACATCATAGGATACACGATCATATTCCATAACCGTTTCCCCGCCCATCTTCTTGTCCGTCATCGTCGCCCGGGTCACCGTCTGAAACCCCTCGATGGTATCCACCTGAAGCACATTATACTCGCGGTACATCTCGCCGTTTGGGTCATAATATTCCGTCTTTATCGGTATAAACGAGTTTTTGTGAATCCACATCTTATAGTAGGCGAATTCCACCAGATCGGGTTTTTTGGGGGTGTTCTTGAGCACATAGTAGTTGTCCGTCGTTTCCACGAGTTCGTGGGTATCCTCTTCGGTTCCTCGTCCGGAAACATCTTCATAAAAGAAGTGTGAGCCGACGAAGCTCGTCCGCTCATCGCTGGCAGCGATTCGCTTGACCAGATCCAGAGCCGGCAGATAGAGCCATCGGTCATCGTCGCTGCCCACATGTTTCCACACCAAAAAGGCCGTCTTGTTCACATCGGCCGGCCGATGGAAATAAACATAATAATACTGCTCGCCACTCTGGGTGGCGGTGTCATCTTCTTTTTTCTCGTCCCGGCGAAGAATCGTGAACTTTCGATGACGTTTGCGGTCCTGTTCATCGGTAATGGTCATGGTGATGTGCGCCCTGCCATCATCTCCCTGGTAATACGCCATGTGGTTGCTCTTTTGCACAATCGCATCGACCGATGGACTCTTTGTCTCTTGAGAAAAAGCAACAGACCAACAAAGCAAACTCACCGACACGACAAGTAGTGTGCAATAACACCCCTTCGACCTCTGTGATAACCTCATAATACGTCTCCTTTTCCTCACGTACGGCACGAGCGCCGCCTGGACGTCAGCCAACAGCTCAACATCATCAGTAAAATGACACCGACACTGATCCAGGTGACATCCGTCCACCCGACATCGACAAATTGACGAACATTGACGACGATCAACGCCGCTGCGGTCAGCGCGGCAACTATTCCCGTACCCAGCTTGCAAGTTGATTTTCTCTTGTCTGAAACCGGAAACAACCACCCCTCCAGTAGCGTGATGGCAGCCGGCAAAACAAAGAGTGAGGCCACCCCGGCGGTAAACAAGATGGCCGCGATGAAGATACCGACCGTTTGATAAGGAACCAGCGGGGCGGCCAAAAGGGGAAGAAAAGCAATACCCACCACGATGACATTGCGGGAAATCGCGCGTGCGGGCTCTCCGAATACGTGGGGTATCGCCTCCGCCCAGGATCCGGCGTTGCCGCGGATTTCACGGCTGCGAGAGAGAAAGTGGATCGCATAGTCGACCGCCAGGCCCAGACTCAACGAAGAGAGCACCGCCACGGGCATATCATAGTCTTTTCCGATCAAACCGATGACCCCGTAGATCAACCCGATGGTCACCAGCAAGGGAATCATGGAAAGGGCGGCCCACAAGGCGGAACGGTAGAGAAATATCATCATCAGCAGGACAACCAGGAAACTTCCCAGAAACGCCTCCAGCATGCCGCTAACCATTTTATCTTGCCAGACCACATTAATGTAGGTAAGGCCGAACCAGTCGGCTTTCAACTCAACGGGGGGCGGCTTTTCGTCAAGGTATTTCGCCACTTCTTTTGTCAGTGTCTGCATATCCTGGTTGTCACCGCTTTTTAACTGAAACCATAGATTCGTACGTTCGTAATCCGGCGTGACCAAGTGCCACAGGTCTTGGGGGCGATGACTGTTTTGAAACGTAATCAGGGTCTGAGCCACCGCGTCGGAACTATCCGGGATCTTAAAGGCTTCCGGTTTACCGAGAAAAAGCGATCGGTGAACGGTTTTTACAATGTCGGCAACTGTGTTGGCTTTGCCAACCACCTCCGTTTTTCCCATGTCCTGTTGGAGCCGGTCGATGTATCCAAGCACCTTGGGTTGCTTAAACACTTGATCGCGGAGACTCTCCCGGTCGAGAAATAAGGACGCCTCCTCCCACGGCTGCGCCTCTTCCCACGCCACTTCGTTGTATCGCTTCTCTACAAAAGCCCGAAGTTTGTTGAGGAGCGCCTCTTTGGCCCCGACCGTTTCCCCCCATTTTCTGGTTTTATCCGAAAGGGTGGAAAAGACCGCTTTTGAGCCCGACACGTCTTGAAGCTCCTTGCCCCGGGTCTCCAGACGCCGGGCCAACGCTTCAGTATAACGCGTCACATTCGGCTCGTCCGGCTGGTACTCGAAGGTCAGATAACCCATATAGGTGCCGCCGAAGTGCTTGTTTAAGATCCGGTCGGCCACCCGGATGGGATGCTCGGCTTCAAACCATTTGATGGGATTGTCATTGACCTGAATTCGTGTAATCCCGTACACGGCAATACTTATCAGCAGTATCATCGCCGTCACCACCACCCAAGGCCGCCGGTGGGTGCCACGCCCCATGGCAAGAAGTGCCCGGCTCAACAGCCCTCGGTGGGCGTGAGCCGCTTCTTCTTTTTTTGCCAGGTCTTTCAGCCACCGCTCCGGAAACAGCATGATGGCAGCGGGAATAAACGTGAGGGTCCAAATCCAGGCCAGCATGACACCGACCGACACAAAGATGCCGAATACCTGCACCGGCGGAATCGGAGTAAGTGCCAAGGAAGCAAAACCGGCAGTCGTGGTCAAAGAGGTAAACAGAAGGGGCCAAAACAGGGTTTCCATGACTTCCATCAGCGTTTCTTTGCGATCTCCTACAGACCGGTACCGGTCAAAAAACTCGCTGACCACATGAATGTCATCCAGCACCTGGATCGGAATGATGAAGATCGGAATCATGGAACTCATGATGTGGATCGTATTGCCGCTGATGACCAGCAGCGACATGGTTTGCACGGCACAAACGATGGCTAAAAAGACCGACGGCAGGGTCAAGATTACCTTATGGAAGAAAACCAACATCATGACAAAAATGACCAGCATGGCCAGCGGGGCGGAAACCGCCATCTGCTTGAACATCTGCACCCCGAAGGTATCCTCGGCCACAGGGAGACCGGTCACCAAAAAACGTTCCGGTCCGTCAAACTCGGAAATCTTTTCCTCTAATTTCCGGGATACCTTATAACTCAGGTCTTTCGATGTGAGTGGAATGTATAAGGCCACCGCCATTCCGTCTTCCGAAACCAGCGTGCCGTTAAGAAAGGAAATATCCTGTGCGTCCTTGCGGATGGCCTCGGCCTGCTGCCGGGTTTTCGGGGGCTTCTTCATCAGCCATTCAAACTGAACTTGTCCCAAGCCCCCCTGTTTGATGTTGTCCACGGTGGATGGTGCAATAAGATCCTTGACCACCACCCCGACCGTTTCATCGGGGTTTTCCTCGCTCGGCCAGCGAAGGGTCTTGGCATACTCGGTGAGTTGATAGATCTTTTCCAGGGACTCGGGATTGAAGACACCCTGTTCGTCTTCTTCGTTGACCACCCCAAGCACGATCATGTCATTTAAGGAAAAGACCGCTTTCATCCGGTCATGAAACAGGCGGGTCGGTTCATCTTCGGGGAGCATGTTTTCGGGGTCCGTGTCCACGGTGACCCCGTGAAGCATGGGGAAGCGATCCGGCCACAAGGTAGGAAGGCCGGCAAGCAATGCAAGAACCAGGGTCAACCCCACCATAACGATAGAGACCCGAACCGGGTGGTCAATGGCAATCCGTGCAATTCTTCTTCCGGGATTCATATGGCCGATCCTGACATTGACGCGAATTCAAAAAGAAAAGTCCCAAGAGCTTATGCCGCACATCCGCCGATAACAATAGATTCGATCATGTATTTATCAGGAGGAAAAAACAAGACCCGTTCGGGCTCAACGGGTCGACTAAGGGCTCACGCAAAAATAATTTCACAGAATTGGCGCTCAGATTTGGTTCGGATTTGGCCGATCCGATTGAGCAAAACCGCAGTAATAGCAAGCTATTTCGAGGATTTTGCGAGTGAGGCATCGGTCAAAGACGGGCTGAAGCTGAGATGGCAAAATGTGAAATTATTTTTGCGTGAGCCCTAACTTACTCTTTCAACATAAACGAAAGCCTGTCCATCATTTCCTGTATATTCTTGGACATTTGCCAACGGCCGTTGGCGAAAGCCCCATAGTCCGCCCCGATCATGGCCGCGGCATACCGGGTCGTATTGGCATAAAAAAGCCACTGCTCCACCCACGCTTTCTCAATGGCCTCGTTGAATATGCTGTCGCCCTGGGCCATCCCCTTGGCAGCCCCCTGTTCCCAAGCAGAAAGAAGGATTTGGGTCGCCGCCAAGGTCATCTTGTTGGTCGTATCGATCGCCGATTCGAACAGCGCGTATTGCCCCTTCACCCAAGGGGCGCTGTGGCAAGACAAACAGACGGCCTGCATCGTTTGTTGTCTCTTTTTCTGCTCTTTTTCGTCGATAAGGAACGCCTGGACCGGCTCCCCCGTGAGCTCGGTGGGAAGCGGCAGCCCGGCCGCGTTTCTGATTCCCGTCGTATCGGGCGATTTTGGCTGCGGGTGGGCATAGATAAGCCCCATAATCCGCCACCCCAGGCGGTCATTCATTCGATGGGTCCGCTCGGCGACCACCTCCCCGTCGCCGGACACAACAAGACTTACGTGACACACCGCACAGGTGGGAGCCGAAAAGTCCTCGCCCACCGTCCAGGGAACCGCTTTAAAATCCCACGTCTTTTCCTCTCCCAACGAGGCATAAATATTGCCGTGTTTGCTTACCTCGTAGACTTTGTAGCCGGGGACGTCCGGCCCCTTGTGACATTCGGAACAGGTGGCGGGTTTTCGGGCCATCTGAATGGCGAATTGATGGCGGGTGTGACACGCCGAACATGACCCTTTGCTGCCGTCCGGGTTGATCCGGCCCACCCCCTGGTTCGGCCATCCGGAGAGGACCGGGAAGGTCAGGGGCCCCTCAACGGTGTCCCGTGTTTCCTTCCCGGTCACTTCCACAACCGTTCCGTGACAATAAAAACACGAATTGGCCAGTGTTTCCGAGTCCGGTTCCCCAACGGTAATCGTCCCATCATTAAACGTGTGGACACCGTTGACCTGCGTTACCAGATCCGCATATATCGTATTGTGCTTCAGGTTACCATAGGCGTGGGACATGATGTTCTTGCCGTACTGCCGCCGCTCTTGGGGGTGACACACGGCACAGTCTTCAGGTGTAACGACGATATGAATCCGATGTCCATTGTGGTCAACCGTATCGGGATGACCGCCGGGATTCAGTGTGTGGCACTCGGCACAGCCCACGGAGACATCGGCAAGCCGTTCAGGAATGTTATCGAAGGAGACCCGACGCTTTAACGCGATCATACTCTTGGCGGCCTTGGGCGTGGTCCACGCCATCCGACTCTTTTGCCAGTCCGCAACAATGCCCGGGTGCAGGCTGCGATGACATTCCAGACACCGTTTCGTATCTTCACTGATGGGCAGGCGGGACGCAAGGGCCCCGCCCACACCCAGTGATGTAAGGAGTATGCCGGAAACGAACATCCATACAATCGACTTCATTTGACCCTCGGCTCCTTTCCAGAGCGTTCTACAACGGCTCCGAACCTATTGCGGCTTCGTCTTATTCTTTCTTCATCGTCGTCGCCCGCATGGTCTGGGCGAGTTTCTTGATCTCCGCCAGATCCTTGGTCATCATCGCCCATCCATACCAGTAGGCATAATCGGGGTTCACATGGAAAAAGGCCTGATAGGTCCGCATCCGGTGCTTCATATACATCTGAAACAAGACCTGATCGATGTAGGACGCCTGATCGAAATTGCCGCCGCCCGTTCGCATGAAATAGAGAAAATCGGGATAGGCGAAGGTATAGGCCTCCGGCTTTTCGATCAGCCCATCCGCATATAGCCCGGCCACGATTTCAATGGCCTCGGCCATAAGCCGATCGGCCTTCTGCATCATGGTATCTCCCATCTGCAATTGCTTTCGGGCATAGTTTTCCGCATGACATACTTTGCAGCGGTCAATCATCTTCTCCCGCTCCGTCTCCCATGCTTCCTGCGTCAACCGAGCCAGGTCCGCCGCCTTAACCACGTCCAGGCGGGCCGTCGGTTCCCCCGTTTCAGGATTGAGCACCCCCAATGCCTTCAAGATCGTCACCCTGTCCGACGCCCATTGCTTGTCTTCCGGCAGGGGCAGGCGCACCCCCAGAAACCCCCAGGCGGTATGGTTTTCGTGGTCACCGTCCGGCATGTGGCAAAACTGACAGCTCGGCGCGGCGGCCCCTTCGGGCAACTTGCCGTTTTCTTTTACCGTATACCGGGTGCCGTGCTTTGAACTGACCCACATTTCCCATTGGGGATGATCGTAGCCCATGTGACATTGTCGGCAGGCCCGGGGGTCACGGGCCTCTCGAACCGAAAACGCATGTCGGGTGTGACATTCATCACAGGAATTGTTCTGATATCGATATCCTTTTTTACGCTGTTCTTCCCTTTGGGCCTCGGTCTTAATGCCCATATTGTGACACCCGCCGCAGCCGCGCCCCCCTTCCATCAATTCATCAGGCTCCACATGGGTGACCGGAAGCGCATTCATCGCCGTCCACCCCAGATTGTGCTTGCCTTTCACAAATTGGTTGAACTGTGTCTCATGACAGGCCTTACACACCGTCTCATCCGGCAAAACAGCCAAGTTGGCGTTTCTTGCCCCTTTATGTGCCTCCCCATGGCAGGTCGAACAGGTCACGTCCTCCTTGCTGTGAGAACTTGCCTCCCAATCCGCCACCAGCCCGGGGGAAACCGACCGGTGACAGCCCACGCATATCTCCGTGGCCGCAAACCCAGAGGAACCAAAGGAACCAAAGGACCAAACAAGCACCACCATTCCGAGTACGAGCATCACTCTGTTTTTCACCGTGGGAAACCTCCTTCCATCGATACCGTTCGTAACTGTCCGGGCTTCTAAACAGTTAATCCGGATAGCAATTCGATCCCCGGGATAGAGGACCGTTTCAACCTGTTATTAAACGACGGCGGCCCAATCTTCATCCCGAAAGCGCGTCACCGATCGCCCTACCATAGGCCTGACAGGCCCGTAGCCCTTCCGTCGTAGGTACCACATCTTCTTTGAGATTGAAAGAACCCAAGTCCGTCATTTTCATCTTAAAGACATTTTCCATCGTATCATAGATGAGTTTCGGGGCATCTCCGCTGTGGGTATAGGAACCAAACGCGCCCCCCGCTTTTCCCTCGAGGCCGGCGGAATGGGCCACAAACAGAAAGCGTTTCATCCCTTCCGTCATGTCCCGATGGTACGTCGGACAGCCAAATACATATCCGTCGTAACCAGAAATGTCTTTTTCGGTTTTTATCTCACTGATCCGTTTTTGCTCCACGTCATGACCGCTCATGCGTATCCCTTCCGCAATATAAGAGGCCATCTGCTCCGTGTTACCGGTTCTACTGAAATAGGCAATCAGTACGCTTGCCATCTGCCCGCCTCCTATTCAAACAGCACAGCCAATGGCCTCATGCTGAAGCCATTGGCCATTATATGTTGCTCAAAAATTCGGGTCCCAGAAACAATCAGTCCAACTTCTCGAAGTACTCTTTCTCCGCACCACACTTGGGGCATACCCAGTCATCAGGCAAATCCTCGAATGCGGTACCCGCTTCGATACCGGTTTCTAGATCCCCTTCCGCCGGATCATATATGTAGCCACAGGGACATTCGTATTTACTCATCGTCGCCTCCTCTTAAATGTGTTTCGCGGTTATCCAGAATACTCAAGTTCTTGCCACAAGAAGGCCAAATCCCGGACTTGAGCTTTGTAGATAACTGCAATATGTTTTTCCGTTCACTTCTCTCGGACCGTATGCGCGTTGCCCGGCGATCAAAACGCCGAGTCGGTCTTCCAGGCCTCCCAGACCTTTCCCACCAGTTCCGGTCCCGGCTTCAATGTCGGCCTCCCCGGCTGCCATCCCGCCGGTGTGGCCTCGGCACCCCCCGTGTTCCGAACATGCTGAAAGGCCTGCACCTGTCGAATCAATTCGCTGACGTTACGGCCCACCGGCGGCGAGAGCATTTCCATGGCCTGAATCACACCATCGGGATCAATAATAAAACGGCCCCGGATATCCACACCGGCATTCTCGTCGTAGACACCATAGATGCGGCCGATCCTCCCCCCCCCATCCGACAGCATGGGAAAGGGCACCCCGCCTTTTACCATCTTTGAAAGCTCGTGATCCTGCCACATTTTGTGAACGAAGTGGCTGTCCACGCTCATGGAAAAGAGTTCAACACCGAGCGCCTGGATTTCACTATACTTGGCGGCGACCGCCGCCAACTCGGTCGCTCAGACAAATGTAAAATCCCCCGGGTAAAAGCAGAGACAAATCCACTTGCCGACATAGTCGGACAGCTTGATTTGTCCGAATTTACCATCCTGGTAAGCAGGTGCCTCAAAATCAGGGGCTTTTTGTCCCACTCTTGCCATCGACATACGTTGCTCCTCCTTTCTTTCTAAAGCTTGCGAAGGTGCGGATACGTCCCCGGCGTCCCCCACTGCCGAACCCGTGGGCTTTCCGCATCCAACTTTCAGGTCTTTCATTCCTACCTCCTTCCTTTCCCCGCCTGCTTTGTTCCCATCAATCCGATTCCCAGGAAATACACCCGGCACAACAATTTCGGATGGCTTCTTCCACCCCTTCTTCCGGGTATTCATAGAGGTCGATTACCTCGATATAGCCCGCCTCATTTTTTCGGAATACCTCAGGACAGGCATCCAAGCAGGCCTCACAGTCGGTACACCCCGCCATGTCCACAACCGGAGTCCGCACGGTTCTCATTCTTTTGGAAGTCTTTCAGCAACTTTCTTCGCCAATTCACGGCAAGCGTCGATTCCGCTTTCATCGGGAATATATTGGACCTTGACTCCGGGATCGACCAAGTCAAACTTCGCCGCCTCCAATTCATTGTTGATCAGTTTCACCGCTTCACCACTCCATCCATAGGATCCGAAAGCGGCAGCCACCTTATTTTTTGGCTTCAGCCCCTTCATATAGGTAAGGAAATCACTGACGGTGGGAAACAGACCATTGTTTAGGGTCGGGGACCCCACCAGGATCGCCCCCGCATCCAGGACTTGCGTAATGATGTCACTTCGGTGGCAACTGCGAAGACTCATCGGCGTGGCATGTACCCCATCGCCGTTCAATGCTTCCGCAATGGTTTCCGCCATCTTCTCGGTACTGTGCCACATGGAATCGTACAGGATTACCGCCTTTCGTTTGGGCTTTTGCTGGGCCCATTCCACGTACGCATTAATAATGCGGGTCGGGTCGTCACGCCACATGATACCATGGTCGGGGCAAATCATATTCAGTGCCAACCCCATTTCCGTGACCTTGTCCACCAGCTTGAGTATCAAATGCGAATAGAGGAGCAAAATGTTGGCAAAATACTTCTTGGCATGAGGCATGATGGCGTCACCCATTTGGTCGTCGAATCGTTCCGGTCCCGCATAGTGCTGGCCGAAGGCATCACTGGAAAAAAGGATCTTGTCTTCATTTACATATGAAAACATACTGTCGGGCCAGTGAAGCATCCGTGTCTCCATGAAGGTCAGAGTTCGATTTCCCAGAGACAGGGTCTCCCCGTTCTCCACAGGGCGATAGTTCCATTTCTGGGGGAAGTGCTTAGAGAGGTTCTTATGCCCCATCTTGGAACAATAAAGAGGTTTATCCTCTCCGATGCGGTGCATGATTCTCGCCAATCCGCCGGAATGATCCATCTCCGTGTGATTACTGATCACATAATCGATCTTACGGGGATCGACGATCTTGCTGACCCGTCGGATCAAATCGTCACAGAACTCCTCTTTCACCGTGTCAATGAGAGCGATTTTTTCGTCCACGATGAGAAAGGCATTATAGGTCGTTCCCTCCTTGGTCGAATAGCCGTGGAAATCTCGAATGTTCCAATCCACCGCACCGACCCAGTAGATGTTCTCTGCAATTGCCATGGGCTCCATAAATCAATCTCCTATACATCGTCGCTTAGTGTCGGTCCAACCGGGTGCAAGGCACCCGGCTGGAAACGGATTATCATGCGGCCTGACTTTCTTTCTCGGGACCGTACAGGCTCTCTTCCAACCAGGCCCTCACCTCCGGGGTAACCGGATAGACACCCCTTAGATGAGAAACCGAATCCAAAAATTGATTTCTTAATTCCTCAGGCATCTCGATTTCGGCCAAGTCGACGGCCTCTTCAGAATTCCGCCGAATGAGATATATCTTCGCCGGTTTTTCCCATGTGTTGACGACGAAATAGAGGGACACGTCATTTTTAGAAATGATCTTTTGCCTGCCATTGGCCGGATTGTTCCCCCACTCGAGATACAAAGTGACCGCGTCTTCCGGCGTCATGTCCCAGTCAATCACGCTGATCAGGTCGCGCTGTTTCCGCAATTCCGTCAAATTCATCATGACTATTGCCCTTTCCACAGCCCATGGATGTTACAATATTCCCGGGCGGTGATCTGTGTTGCGTCCACATTAAAGAGTGCTTCCGGTTCATCACCGGGATTGAGAAACTGTCGGTACGCCTTTCCGTCCGCAATGAGCTCGATCCACTCGATATAGTGCTTTTCTTCCATCGGGTGGGCCGTGCTCCCCACGGTGACTTTTATGCCGCCTATGGTGTGTTCGATAACCGGAACATGTTTTTCCTTTGCCGCATCCACCGTATTTTCTTCCAACAATGTCATCGGTTGATTACAACAGACCAATTCACCCTTCCCGGCGTGCAACACTTCAACAATATTTCCACAAACCTCACACTTGTAAACTTGCAACCTTTCCGTCATCTGAATACCTCCCTTTCGAATAAATAGTTGTTTTCATCCGCTAACCCCGGCTCACGATAGGAACCTGTCGCCGGCATGATCTCTTTATCCGGAACGTGCGTTCCAAGGTTCCGGTCCCGGCCTTCTGTTTTATTCTTTCCACCATCCTTTGTCCACATGGGCCGCCCTTTCCGCCTCCGCCAGCTTGCGAATCCGATACGCCGAATCTCTCAATACACCGTACAAAATACCGCACCCATCATCCTCGCGTACCGACTCCCCTTCGTCGGAAAGATCCAGCATCTCTTCGACCAGCTGGAATGTCTTTTTTATGGCTACATCACACGGCCTCATTTGCCTTTCCCTTCCTCTGTTGACCCGTCCGATTGGCTTTGTTTTATTTAAAAGGAATAACAAAAGACGTGCCAAGCCGAAAAGAGCCCGTAAAAGGACATAAATATTCATAAAATCAAAGTGTTATGGCTCAATTGGGATCGAGGCCGCCCCTGAATAATGAGACATGTTATGTGAGACAGCTGCGATGCCCCGATGTCCGGAACACGTCCACGTGAACCCCAGTTACTTACCCTGTTTGAGCCACGATCGGCCACAAACGAGAACCGGGCATCCGACAGGGCCGCCGGCAATATGTATCAAGTTATATCTTGATACATGTGTGTATCATGAGACATGCTATGGACGTAATGTCTGAGCAATTCCTAAAACCGTTTTTGCAACGCATTTTTTACCAGTTTTTAGCTTCAGTAACAGTCCTGGTAAGCGATTAAAAAAGTGATTTGACAATATACCAAAAATAGGTATAATCCTTCTATGAAATGGCAGGTTATTGACAAAGAGATACACATAGTGGAGGTTACCTATGTTGGTACACACGAAAAAGCACCATATTGAAATTACCTTTCTAGGACCACCGAGCAAACGGAAGAAAGCTGTCGATGCCCTTAAGGAGCTGGGTTACTATGAAAAAAAAGATGCTGTCCACTGGCGCGAAGCTTTCCCTGATTTAACTGACGAGAAACTGCCGGGGATATCCTTAAAAGGTGCTCGAGGAAAAGAAGGCGTTACTCAACAGCAGCTTGCAGAAATGACCGGGGTCAAGCAGCATCAAATTTCTGAGATGGAAAACCACAAGCGCTCAATAGGCAAAAAGAATGCAATGAGATTTGCAAAGGCCCTGAACGTCAGTTACAAAGTATTTTTGTAGGAAATAAATCGTACTGAGACGGAGCCGCATTACAATTGACATCGTGCTCTTTACTCACGCCTCCAGTTCGACGGATTGCAGTCACCAAAAGATGCAACGACTGTTGATATGATTCGCCTATACGAGATGATCTTTGGTTTCCGAAGACGTGAAATCGGTTAGATTAGAAAATGAAACCTTTGCTGGCGGTGAAATCAGCCGTCCGAGGCGGAATGTCGAAATCTTTACTTAGGTCCGTTAGGGGACAATTGCTGTGATCAAAACAAATGGGCCGTCCCTGTTTTCCTCTCTACCTGATCGCTACTATCACCTCAAAACAGATATCAAAGCAATTGTAATGATCGTCGTTT
>CAZHHS010000034.1:0-13758 GCA_964532395.1 uncultured Desulfobacterales bacterium
TTGTTCGTTAAGTAAATAACGGAAAAACACAAATTTGTCCGTACGTCTACATTTTTTCGTGCGCCCACCATGGGCCGCTTCAGGAGCCAGGGGGTGAGATGTTTGATGTTTACGGCGGAGGGGGCGAAAAAATGGCTTGAAATTCTTGATGATCTATTATATGGGACAAGCCTACGGTGTATGAAGATGTCGATAAAAGACGCCGGTTCTGTATACTATCTCGATAACAGGAGGAAATAAGGATGTCGGAAGAAAAAAAAGTTAAAGATATCATGAATCCCATAGAGGAGTATGACACTGTTGACATCGACGCACAGCTTTGTGATGTCATCGCCATACTAAAGCGGAACTACGAAAAGCTGAAGGCTGGGGATATATCAAGTTATCACAAAACCGTCTTTGTGACCGATGGTTCCAAAAAAATTGTCGGCAAGTTGTCCATGTATGACCTGGTCAGGGGGATGGTTCCTGAATCGGCAAAGAAGGCGGAAGAACTCAGCGTGCGGGCCATGTCCTCACGGGCCTTGGAGGTGGCCGACCAAGTGGGCGACTTTCAAGAACGCTTCAAATGGTTGCACAGCAGTTTTTTCGAATTGGTCAAGCAAGAAGCCCACAAGACCGTCAAGGATGTGATGTCCGCCGTGGAACCGCAGTTGAAGGAAGACGAACCGGTCAACCTGGCGATCTATATTTTGTTCAAAAATGATGTTCGACAGCAGTTGGTGGAAAGAGACGGCAAGATCGTAGGTGTGGTAAATCTAATCGTCTTGGTTAATGAATTCCTCGAGGTGGCGAGTCCCGAGTGCCACATTCAATGGGAGTAGGCAAGACACGCCATCCGGCTAATTTGCCCCATCCGGCTAGAAGTCCGTGAGGCCGTCCGTTCATGCGGGCGGCCTCACATGTTCTCCCCCTGTTTACCCTAAGGGTTGCAACACTCACTGACGGAAATGCCAAAGACCCCGTTGCAGCGGGAACGGCGCTGGATTGCCCGCCTGTTTTTGTTTGACATGGTTGCATGTCCGGTGGTACGAGACCGTAATTACTTTGGGAAAATTACCGGCTTTCCCGGGAAGACTCACAGGGTGTGTCGTTTTTTTTTCAGCCCATATCGGACCGTATATTTGAATGGTGCCTCAAACGTATTTTATCCGCTCTTTAATGGTGCAAAACGTGATTATGGGGATTGTTACGGCAATCCTGGTGGGGCTTTTGTTTCGGTTTCTTCTTAAGGGGCAGCACAAGTACATGTTGGTTGTGGGCCTGTGGGGGGTGATCGCTTTATGGTTTTTCAACGGGCCGTTTTGGGGGTTTAGTGCGGTCACCGTCGATCGCGCCGGCTTGACCGTACATTACGGGTTTTTGTCGGTCTTTCGAAATACGACGCTTCCGGTCAATTCCCAGTGGAAAATCCGGCGATACTTGGGGGGGATTCGAAAACTCAAGAACCTCTATTTCTTTAAGCTGCCGGGGCATAAAAGCCTCAAGGTTCGCGGTCAGGATAGCATTGAAACAATGCAAGCGCTGGGTGAGACTATCGACCGTTTGAACGGACGGTCTATGGGGGGTATGGAGGAACGGCCGGTGAATATGTAACCCTAAATGAGCGTAAACCGCCAAACAGGCCGGCGGTGTGTTCGGTAAATGGGTGACGAGAAACGGTTAACAGGATAAACGATGAAGATTCACGAATATCAAGCAAAGGACCTCTTTTCCCGGTTTGAAATTCCCGTTCCCAAAGGATCGGTGGCCGAGAATGCGGACCAGGCGGCGAAAATCGCCCGGGAGATTGGTGGGGACCGGTGGGTGATCAAAGCCCAGGTCCACGCGGGCGGCCGGGGCAAAGGCGGTGGGGTCCGTGTCGCCGAAACGCTCGATCAGGTGTCCCGGGAAGCCGCCGGGATATTGGGTATGAACCTGGTGACGGCACAGACAGGCCCACAGGGGAAGGTGGTACGCAGGGTGCTTGTCGAACAGGGACTCGCGGTGGCACAGGAGTTTTATGTCGGTATCACCGTTGATCGGTCCCGTCAATGTCCGGTGGTGATTGCCAGTGCTGAAGGCGGCATGGGAATAGAAGAACTGGCCGCGACCGCTCCGGAGCGTATCGTGCGGGAATGGGTAGACATCGGCCTTGGGTTTCAGGCCTATCAGGGCCGAAACCTGGCCTTCGGACTGGATGTGGGGCCGAATCTCATCAGATCGTTCGCCGGCGTATTTGCGAAATTGTATAAGCTGTTTGCACAAATGGATTGCATGTTGGTGGAAATCAATCCGCTGGTGGTGACGCAGGACGAACAGGTGTTTGCCCTGGATGCCAAGATAGAGTTGGATAATAGTGCCATGTATCGTCACAAAGACCTTGCGGGACTTGCCGATCTGGGGGAAAAGGACCCATTGGAGGTGACGGCGGCCGAGCACCGGTTGAATTATATCCGATTGGACGGGGATATCGGTATTATGGTCAACGGTGCGGGTTTGGCCATGGCCACCATGGACCTGATAAAGCAGGCGGGGGCAAGCCCGGCCAATTTTTTGGATGTCGGCGGTGGTGCCACGGCGGAAATGGTGACCAAGGGATTGGAAATCATTCTGGAGGACAAGCATGTGCGGGGCATCTTGATAAACATCTTCGGTGGCATACTTCGCTGTGATGTCCTTGCCAACGGCGTGGTGGAGGCGGCGGGGAATGTGGACATAGGGGTCCCGGTGGTTGTCCGGCTGGACGGGACGAACGTAGCGGAAGGCAGACAGATCCTGGCCGCGGCGGATCTTGAATTCATCGTAGCCGAGAGCATGCTGGATGCGGCGGAAAAGATAAAGGGCATCGTCCGATAAATCCGGACGGCTATGACGAGAGTAACATGAGTATATTGATCGATAAAGATACCCGGTTGGTGGTTCAAGGCGTAACGGGTAAAGAAGGCAGTTTTCACGCCCGGCAATGTGTTGCCTACGGGACGAAGGTGGTGGCGGGGGTGACACCCGGTAAAAAAGGTCAGCACGTGGATGACATCCCCGTCTTTAATACCATTAAGGAGGCGGTCGATGCTACGGGTGCCGATGGGAGTTTAATCTTCGTGCCTTCTGCATTTGCAGCGGATGCCATCTTGGAATCGGCGGCCGCCGGCCTGGAACTGGTCATCTGTATTACGGAAGGAATTCCGGTTCAGGATATGATGAAGGTGGTGGCCTTTTTGAGAAACAGGCCGTGCAGACTCATCGGTCCCAATTGTCCCGGTGTCATCTCTCCGGGACGTTCCAAGGCCGGGATCATGCCCGGTCAGATACACAAGGAGGGAAAGATCGGGGTGGTGTCGAGAAGCGGCACCTTGACCTATGAAGTGGTTCATCAGTTGACTCAGAGCGGTCTGGGTCAGAGTACCTGTTTGGGTATCGGCGGGGACCCGATCATCGGGTCCTCTTTTGTAGATATATTAAAGCTGTTTGATGAAGATCCGGACACCAATGGCGTTGTCTTGATCGGAGAGATCGGGGGCAACGACGAAGAGGCTGCGGCCGAGTATATCAAAACCCACTTCAGTAAGCCGGTAGTCGGGTTTGTCGCAGGGCTTACCGCCCCGCCGGGCAAGCGGATGGGGCACGCCGGAGCTATTATATCCGGTAGCGGAGGTACCGCTAAGGACAAAATCGCCGCTATGCGAAGGGGTGGGATTCATGTGGTCGAACACCTTGGAAAACTGGGTGAAGAAGCACGAGAAGTTTTTCTCCAATAAGGTATGTCCGACAGTGTAGAAAGGGGGATCTGAAAAATGAGTTCAGTGAAGATGACCGTTGACGGGAACTTTGCGGCGGCGCATGTGGCCTATGCCATGAGTGACGTGGCTGCTATTTATCCGATTACGCCCTCCAGCGGTATGGGAGAGTACTGTGACGAATGGGCCGCCCACGGACGCAAGAACATCTTCGGGCAGGTTTTAAAAGTGGTCGAGATGCAGTCAGAGGCGGGAGCGGCGGGGGCCGTACATGGGGTGCTTTCCGGCGGGGCGCTGTCGACCACATTTACCGCCTCCCAGGGATTGCTCTTGATGGTTCCCAATATGTATAAAATCGCGGGGGAGATCATGCCCTGCGTGTTTCATGTTTCCGCACGAGCCGTGGCGGGTCATGCCCTTTCCATCTTCGGTGATCATTCCGATATCAACGCGGTGAAGCAGACCGGCTTTTGCCTGTTGGGTTCGGCTTCCGTGCAGGAGGCGATGGATTTGGCTTTGGTGGCCCACCTGGCCAGCATTCGGTCGAGCCTGCCCTTTATACACTTTTTTGACGGATTCAGAACTTCCATGGAAATCCAGAAAATCGATGCGATCGGTTACGATGATATGGCCGAGTTGGTCGACTGGGAGGCCATCGAGGAATTTAGATCCCGATGCATGAATCCTGAATATCCCCAGTTGCGGGGCACGGCACAGAATCCGGATATATTTTTCCAGAATCGCGAAGGATGTTCTCCCTTTTATGCGGATGTTCCCTACATCGTCCAGGAAGAGATGGAAAAGGTGAGCAACCTGGTGGGGCGCCCCTATAATCTATTCGACTACGTGGGAGACCCGGAAGCCGACCGGGTGCTGGTTTCCATGGCATCGAGTTGTGATGTCATTGAAGAAACCGTGAACTATTTGAACAAACAGGGAGAAAAGGTCGGATTAATCAAAGTCCGTTTGTATATGCCTTTCTCCGGAGAGCATTTCCTGCGGGCACTGCCTGCGTCTGCGGAGCGGATAGCAGTCATGGATCGGGCAAAGGTTTCCGGGTCCCTTGGGGAACCCCTGTACCAGGATGTATGCAACTTGTTCCATGAAAGGCGTAGACTGCCGGTGATTGTTGGTGGGAGATATGGTCTGGGAAGCAAGGACTTCACCCCCAGCATGGTCAAGGCGGTATTCGACAATCTCCGGGCTTCTGAGCCGAAGAATCATTTTACCGTCGGCATTATCGACGATGTCTCTTATTCCTCCCTGCCCGTGACCGAAGAAATTCAACCCTCTCCCGAAGGCACGGTACGATGCAAGTTCTGGGGGCTCGGGTCTGATGGAACAGTCGGGGCCAACAAGAATGCCATCAAGATTATCGGCGAAAACACGGATATGTTCGCCCAGGCGTATTTTTCCTATGATGCCAAAAAATCGGGAGGCATTACCATCTCCCATCTCCGGTTTTCGCCCCATCGCATCCAGGCTCCCTATCTGTTGACGGAATCGGATTTCATCGCTTGTCACAATCCGGCGTTTGTGAAGCAATACGATATTCTGGAAGGGATCAAAAAAGGGGGCGCGTTTCTTCTCAATTCTCCCTGGAGCACAAAGGACATGGAAACGGAACTCCCGGATCCATTGAAACGGACCATTGCTCAAAAAGAGCTTGATTTCTATAACATCGATGCGGCGAAGATCGCCGGTCAGGTGGGCCTGGGCGGACGAATCAACATGGTCATGCAAGCGGCCTTTTTCAAAATCGCCAACGTGATCGCTCCCAACGAAGCCCTGGATTATATCAAGAATGCCATCAAGAAAACGTACGGGAAGAAGGGTGAGAAAGTCGTCCAGATGAATATCGCCGCCGTAGACAAAGCAGTGGATGCCCTGAAGAAAGTGCGGGTACCCAAATCGTGGGCCACGGCGGGCCAAGAAGCCTATATGGATAAGGATGAGCCTGAATTTGTGAGCAAGGTGATGCGACCGATGTTGGCTCAGCAAGGGGACAAGCTTCCGGTGAGTGCCTTGAGTCCGGACGGTATCTTTCCCACAGGCACTACCAGATACGAAAAACGAGGCGTGGCACTCAGTATCCCCAAGTGGATTCCGGAAAACTGTATTCAGTGTAACCAGTGTGCCTTTGTGTGTCCCCACGCGGTTATCCGACCCGTGTTGGCTACTGAAGAAGATCTGGTGGATGCCCCGGAGAGCTTTGACACCGTGGATGCCAAGGGAAAGGAACTGGCCGGTTATAAGTTCCGTATACAAGTGAGTCCGCTGGATTGTACGGGGTGCGGGAATTGTGCGGACATATGTCCGTCCAAGAAAAAGGCGTTGGAAATGAAGCCTTTGACTACTCAAAAGGAGAAGGAAATCCCCAACCATCGGTTTTTTACCCAGTTGCCCGTGCGCGACGACGTGATGCCGGTGACGTCGGTGAAAGGAAGCCAGTTCAGGCAGCCCTTGTTTGAGTTTTCCGGTGCGTGCGCCGGGTGTGGCGAAACGCCCTATGTCAAGCTGATTACTCAGCTTTATGGAGACCGGATGATGATTGCCAACGCCACGGGATGTTCTTCCATTTTTGGGGGAAGCGCCCCGAGTTGCCCCTATACGGTTAACGAGGAAGGGCACGGTCCGGCATGGGCGAATTCATTATTCGAGGACAATGCCGAATACGGGTTCGGCATGGAGTTGGCGGTAGCTCAAAGACGGGACAAGCTGGCGGATCTGGTGCGAGAGGCGGCAAAAGCGGATGTGTCCGACGAACTCAAAGAAGCCTTGAACCTGTGGCTTGAGAACATGAATGACGGAGAACAGTCGAAAGTCTATGGTCGAAAGATCGAAGAACTCGCGGAGCTGGAAATGTCCATGGTGGATGATGCGGCCCGGTCGTTGTTGTGGGAAATCTTGGATAGAAGTGACTACCTGACGAAGAAATCGGTGTGGGTTTTCGGCGGCGATGGATGGGCCTACGATATCGGCTATGGCGGTCTGGACCATGTGATTGCGGCAGGTCGAGACATCAATATCCTGGTGTTGGATACCGAGGTCTATTCCAACACCGGCGGACAGTCATCCAAAGCGACACCCACGGGGGCTGTGGCCAAATTTGCGGCAAGCGGTAAACCGCTGCGAAAAAAGGACCTGGGCCGAATGGCCATGACCTACGGATATGTGTATGTCGCCTCTGTGGCCATGGGTGCCAATAAAAATCAGCTGTTAAAAGCCATGCTGGAAGCGGAGAGCTATCCGGGACCGTCCCTGGTAATTGCCTATTCCCCTTGTATCAATCACGGGCTAAATATGGGTCGTAGTCAACATGAGGAGAAGCTGGCGGTCGATTGCGGCTATTGGCTGTTGTATCGATACGACCCGCGGCGCAAGGCGGAGGGGGCGAATCCCCTGGTGCTCGATTCCAAGGAGCCGAAGGGCGATTTTCAGGAATTTCTCATGGGTGAAGTGCGCTACTCCAGTCTGACCCGGACGTTTCCCGAGATTGCCAAAAAGCTTTTTCAGGAAGCCGAAAAGGACATGAGAGAACGCTACGAAATCTATCGGCGTATGGCGGCTGAGGACACGGACAAGGAATAATAGAGTCGTAAGTGGATAACCGAGAAAGTGAGGCCGTCTGGGTGCGTAACAGACGGCCTCTTTTGTGTTTGAGATATGGAAGAGTTGTTCCCCGGGCATATCCGTGTTAGGTAATCCGGATAATCGAGCGGCATGGCAGCGGAAAGCCACGCAGTCTGGAAAGGTCAATCAGGTTATGAAGATTCAAGTCACTTTTAACCCCGGCGGTGTGACGATCCGGGTTGATGAAGAAACCAATCTGTTGGATGCGGCGCTGGCCGCCGGCGTACATATCAATGCCTCCTGCGGGGGGCAAGGGGTATGTGGCAAGTGCCGGGTCATCGTAGAATCAGGGGAAGTGGTCAGTCCGGAAAGCGAACATATCACGGCGGAGGAATATCAGGAGGGATGGCGACTGGCTTGCCAGACGACCGTGGTGTCCGACTGTGACGTCATGATTCCCCCCGAGTCGAGGGGACCGCGGGGCCTTTTGGTGGAAAACGTGGACATGGGTCAATCGGAGCGCAGGGCGTCTGCCTTTGACCCTGCATCGGTGGCGACGGAATGGGAATTGAACCCAATGGGGATACGGGTGCCGCTTGTGTTGACCCCACCCAGCTTGGATGAGAACAAGAGCGATTGGTCCCGGCTTTTGCATGGATTGAAGAAGTCGTACAAGATTCACGGGGTGGCCACCGATGTATCGTGTATCAAAGACCTGCCCGAAGTGGTGAGAAAAGGGGACTGGTCGGTGACCGCCACGTTGATGACCGACCCGGGGCAGTCTCTGGGATTGTCGGGTGCGGATAAAGATTTCCCCCCCAGGCTGGTGGGGGTGGGCCCGGGAGATACCTCAGAGGAAAACCTGGGCGTTGCCCTGGACATCGGTACCACGACGATAACCGTCGAGTTGGTGGACCTCAACACCGGCCGCGTGGTGGCCGAGCATACGGCGTACAACGAGCAAATGACCTATGGCGCCGATGTCATCACCCGAATCGTCTATGCCCGAAAATCCGACGGTCTTAATCGATTGCAGCAGGCCGTAGTAGCATCCATCAACGACCTGCTCGGTCATATCTTCAAGGAGAGTGGACACAAACAAACGTCTGTTTCCTGTCTTTGTACGGCCGGCAATACGACCATGACGCATCTGTTTCTGGGCCTGGAGCCCCGATATATTCGAGAGGCACCCTATGTGCCGCTGGCCAATTATATGCCCATGGGGAATGCCGCGGAAATCGGTCTTGACCTGCCGCCGTGTCTGCCGGTCTACACGTTTCCCTGTGTCGCGAGTTATGTGGGCGGCGATATCGTTTCAGGAATACTCGGTTCAGGGGTGTCTCAAACGGAGGCGTTGACCCTTTACATGGATATCGGGACCAATGGGGAGATTGTGTTGGGGAATCGGGAACTGTTGGCGTGCGCTGCCTGCTCCATGGGGCCGGCGTTTGAGGGCGGCGGCATCAAGCACGGCATGCGGGCCGACCTAGGCGCTATCGAGGGGTTTCATATTAATCCCGTAACTCTGGAACCGATGGTGGTTACCATGGGTCGGAAAAAGCCCCGCGGCATTTGCGGTTCCGGGCTGATCAGCATTCTGGCGGAGTTGCTTGCCGCCGGCGTTATCGACCAGAACGGTAAATTTGAAAAGGATCTGCCGTCCGATCGGATAAGATCGGGAAGGTCGGGAACTGAGTACGTCCTCGTTTGGGGCCGGGACTCGGGCACGGGAAACGATATTGTGATCAATGAAGTGGACTTTGAGAATCTGTTGCGGGCCAAGGGAGCGTTATATGCGGGATGTTTGACCCTTCTGGAAAGCCTGTCTCTTACCTTTGACGATCTCGAGCAGGTCATCATCGCCGGTGCTTTCGGCCGGTATATCAACCTGGCGAAGGGCAAGCTCATCGGGTTGTTTCCCGACATTCCGGTGGAAAAGTTTCAATTTCTGGGAAATGGATCGGTTATGGGGGCGCGACTAACGTGTCTCTACAAGGACGTCCTGGGAGAGATAGTGCGGATAGCCGACATGATGACCAATGTGGAGTTGAGTGACAACCAGTCATTCATGGACAAGTATATGGGGGCGCTGTTTTTGCCTCACACGGAGTCCCGGCTTTTTCCGGATGTGACCGCCTACTTGAATGAAAGCCGGTCCGTCGCCCACCAAGAGAGGGGGAATCGATGAGTATGACGATTGCCATGGCCGGCAAAGGCGGAACGGGAAAAACAACGGTCGCCGGGTGCCTGATTCGGTTTCTCTTGAAAAAAGGCATTACGCCCGTCCTGGCGGTGGATGCCGATTCCAACGCCAACCTGAACGAAGTCCTGGGTGTGCCGGTAGACATTACCGTGGGTGAAGCCAGAGAAGGGATGAAAAACGGCGTGCCACAGGGGATGACCCGGGATGTCTACATGCAATACAAGATCGAAGAAGCCCTGGTGGAAAGCCGGGGATTCGACCTCATCGTCATGGGTCGGCCGGAAGGTTCGGGTTGTTACTGCCATGCCAATACGCTTCTTTCCAAATACATGGAAAGACTGTGTGACAACTATCAGGTGATCGTCATGGATAACGAAGCAGGCATGGAGCACATCAGTCGTTTGGTAGCGCGACGAATCGATCTGTTGTTGATCGTATCGGATCCGACACAGCGGGGTCTTCAGGCGGCCGAGCGGATACGGGACCTGGTTCGAGAAGTCAATATGTCGGTGGATCGGAGTCTCGTGATTATCAACCGGGTGCGAGGTAGCCTGCCCGAGGCGTTGAAAACGGGCATCGACCAAGCCGATCTCGAGTTGGCGGGGTGTGTGCCTGAGGACGAAGGAGTGGCCCGGTATGATACGGAAGGCCGACCGACCATCGAGTTGCCCGATGATGCCCCTGCGGTGAGTGCCCTGGATGAGATTTTTGAAAAGGTTATCGGGGATAATTGAAATCCGACCACTGAATGCGCCATGCTTCGTGAACTCGTCATACGGAATTTCGCCATCATCGATGATTTATCCGTTAGCTTTGAGGACGGCTTAACGGTACTGACCGGCGAGACCGGGGCCGGCAAGTCGATTCTTATTAATGCCGTCAATCTGATTATGGGTGCTCGGGCGTCAGTGGACCTGGTGCGAACGTCGGAGGAGAGTGCAGAGCTGGAAGCCCTTTTTGAAGTGCCCACGGCGAGCGAGGCGGTGAAGGCGGCCGAAGATCAGGGAATTGATCTGTCGGAGGGGTTGTTGATTCGCCGTGTGATCGACAAAAACGGTCGACACAAGATTTATATAAACGGGCGGTTGAGCACCGGACGGATGCTGTCGGATCTCAATGTCTACCTGGCCAGCATATCGGGGCAACATGCCTATCAGGGATTATTGAGGCGGGAAGAACACCTTAGACTTCTGGACGCCTTTGGTGGCACCGAAGGGATCTGTGCCGACGCGGTGCGTCGCTACAATCGCATCATTCCCATGATCAAAGAGTTGGATGATCTGAAGCGCCGTCAGGCCGACCAGGCGCGACGAGTTGAACTCCTGGAATACCAGGTCAAGGAGATACACGACGCCGCCGTGGTTTCCGGTGAAGACGAACAGCTCGAGGGAGATATCCGCCGGGCGAGGCACGCCGAACGTCTCTATGAGACAATCAGCAAGTGCGTGGCGGCGCTTTATCATGAAGACGGTGCGGTGGTGGAAACACTCGGGGGTATCGCCAAAGAGATAGATGTCCTGTCGGGTATAGACGAGGGCCTGAAACCGATGGCTCAGCGAATTCAGTCGGTGACTCTGGAGCTTGAAGACCTGGCCCGGGAAATAGATACCTATGTGCACGACACGCCCTTCGAGAGCCGTGGGTTGGAAGAAATGGAAGCCCGTATGGACCTGTTGCAAAAACTAAAGCGCAAATATGGCGGGTCCTTGGATGCGGTGATTTCGTATGGGAAAGAGGCCCAGCAGGAGCTTGATCAGGTGACCGCCCTGCCGGAAAGAATTCGTGAGACGGAAGCGACGCTGGCGACCATGGGAGAGGAGCTCAAGGCCGTTTGCCGTGATTTGTCCGAAAGGCGCCGAGAGGCGGCTCAGGGCTTGGCGGCGGCGGTCCAAAAGGAACTGGCAACCCTGGGAATGGAAAACACGGGGTTTGAAGTAAAGTTTGAGCCGGTGCCGGCAGGCGAAAACGTGCCATCCATTTTGTTGACTGAGGCTGGGGCGATCGAAGCCACAGGGGCGGAGCGGGTCGAATTCCTGATTGCTCCCAATGTCGGAGAGTCGCTCCGTCCGCTGGCCCAAATTGCCTCGGGCGGCGAACTTTCCAGGATCGTACTGGCGCTGAAATCGATACTGGCGACCACGGCGGCGGTGGAGACGTTGATCTTCGACGAAGTGGACGCCGGTATCGGCGGGAGTGTGGCTGAAATGGTGGGGCAAAAGCTCAAGTCGCTGGCCGATTATTACCAGGTCATCTGCATTACCCATTTACCTCAGATCGCCTGTTTTGCCTCTCACCATTTTCGGATTGACAAAAAAGTTTCAAAAGGGCGTACACGAACAAGCGTTGCGCCGGTAACCGGTGAAGACCGAGTCGCCGAATTGGCGCGAATGTTGGGTGGTACCAAGGTAACGGCTAAGACCCTGGCATATGCCCGGGAGATGATATCCGGCGCCTCCGGTTGATGTGTCTTCCATGGGTTTTGTGCCTGAAATACTACACTGCATCGGCCATGGGTCATAGGCCTTACGGGCTTTGATTCCGGGTTTGGTCCTTGACAGACATCGGTTTGTGGGATAACTGAATAGCAATCAACCGATCAATGGCGCGTACCGATAACGATTTCATCAAGTCTTTGCGTTACTTATTCACAAAGAAGGAGGCATTTATGAAAAGCAGGTTTTTCACGGTAACGGCGGTGTTTGTGCTTACGTTGGGCTTCTTATTCCCCATGTACGCCTTCGGTGCCAAGGACAAAATCGTCATCGGGCACCCGGCATGTCTGTCCGGGAAATATGCCAAGGCCGGTGAGCAGGCAGTCGGCGGCATAAAGGCGTGTGTGGACTGGGTGAATACGGTGCATGGCGGGGTGACGGTAAACGGCAAGAAACTGCCTTTGGAGTATAAATATTATGACTGTGAATCGAAGAAGGAAGCGGTGACCAGTCTGATTTCCCGGTTAATTACAGTGGATAAAGTGGTCTGCGTGTTTGCCCCCTATAGCTCCGGACTTACTTTGAGGGGGGCGCCGGTGGCGGACAATCGCCAAATGCTTTACATGGACCATGGCGGTGCCAACAACAAGATATTTGAACAGGGATTCAGGTATATCGTCCAGACGATCGGTCCGGCCACGCGGTACCATGAGGGCACCTTGGACATGATTCACCAGATCGATCCCAACGCCAAAAAAGTGGCTCTGGCCTATGAAGATTCCGAGTTTGCCAAAAAGGTTATGGAAGGGGCAAAGGCGCACGCCGAGTCCCTTGGTTTCGAAATTGTCTTTGAACGAACCTATCCCAAAGGCGTGACCGATCTAACCCCGCTGTTATCGGCATTGAAGGCCTCCGATCCGGACTTTGTCATCGGCGGGGGGCATTTCGTGGACGGACAGTTGATGAATCGTCAGATGGCCGACCTGGGAATTGATACCAACGCGCTCTCCCTGATTGCCGCCGCGACGTTGCCTGCCTTTTATGAGGCACTGACCACCATGGCGGAAGGTGTCATGGGCCCGTCTCACTGGGAGTACGGGGTGACTTACTCCGAGGCGGCCGCCAAAAAGGCGGGGCTTCCCTGGATCGGACCCGATCAGGACGGGTTTGTGACGCTTTTCAAAAAGGCATTGGGTAAAGACATCATACCGGATTATCATGCTGCCGAAGCCGGTGCCGCGGTATTGGCCCTGGTTATGGGAATCGAAAAGGCCGACAGTGTGAACACGGATAAAGTGAGAAGTGCGCTCAATGAGCTGGAGTTTATGTCCTTTTATGGGGGCTGGGACGTGGATGAAACGGGCCTTCAGATCGGACATTCCATGGTGGATGTCCAGTGGCAAGACGGTAAGCGCGTGATCGTATGGCCGCCGGCCGCCAAAACCGGAGACGTGGTTTATCCCATGCCGACCTTTGCCGAAAAGGCCAAGGGGAAAAAGGCGATTCCGGAGTAGTTCCAACCAAATTAAGGAATTGTGGATTTCAGGAATTATCGGATCGGGGGATTGTGAAATACGTGCGGTCCAATTCCTGAATTCCCGATTCCTCAATTCAGAATTGAAACCATTATACCAGCAGCACCGGAGGCGTAGGCCGTAACCATGTTTCTAGAACAACTCATAGGCAATCTCCTGCAGGGGTTGGTGTTGGGAGCCATCTACGGGATGGCTACCATGGGGTTAAGCCTGATATTCGGTGTCCTCAAGGTGGTGAATGTGGGTCATGGTGCATTCATCATGGTCGGGGCGTTTATTGCCCTTTGGATGTTCAACGC
>CAZHHS010000035.1:0-13745 GCA_964532395.1 uncultured Desulfobacterales bacterium
AGGCATAGCAGGCTATGTCGAGGTTTTGCGAGTGAGGTATCGGGCAAAGACGGGCAGAAGCCGAGATGGCAAAATGTGAAGTTATTTTTGCGCGAACCCTAAGTCACGGGAATGGACACACAAAAACGGGTCCCCCCCTGCGCGCGGTTGGTCACCATAATATCGCCGCCGTGCCGACGGACGATTTCGTGAGACAGATACAATCCCAGGCCGGTTCCCTTTCCCACTTCCTTGGTGGTAAAAAATGGCTTAAAGATATCCCTGATCAGATGTTGGGAAATGCCCGGTCCGTTGTCGGCACACTCAAACTGGACCCGGCCATTCGCTCGATCATAGCCGGTCTTCACCAAAATCTTTCCGGAATCCGGATTCACCGCCTGGATGGCATTGGTCAGCACGTTGAGGCAGACCTGGCCCAGGTTTGCAAAGTTTCCCCGGATCGCCGGCAAGTCGGATGCATACTCTTCGATAAGCTCGATCCCCGTTCGTTTATATTGATTGAAAAGAATTCGCAAAGCATCCTTCGACACATCATTGAGTAACACCGGCTCCGTGTATTCCTGAGTCTGCCGAGAAATACCCAACAGACTCGATACGATATCTCTGGCCCGCCGGAGTTCCTTGAGACTGAATCGGAGATCGTCCGTCAGTTCTTCCGTCTCCCCCGTGTCCTGACCGAACGCCGATGGCGACCTATGTTCAGATCGGCTTTCCAGCGTTTCCACGGCAGATTGCACCAGGCTGGAGACACTGGCCAGCGGGTTGTTGAGTTCATGGGCCACCCCCGCAACCAGGGCTCCCACCGCAGCCAGGCTTTCCGCCCGGACCAACAGCTCTTGCGTCTTTTCCTTTTCGTTCAGCGCCGCCTGAAGATCGGCCGTACGCTTTTCCACCATGGCTTCCAGGTTAATATTGAGATTTTCAATCACTCGATACGCCTTGGCGTTTTCGATTGCAATGGCACATTGGTTAGCCAGCGTGCCAAGCAGCTCAAGATCCCGGGCCGTGTAGAGATCTCCCGATTTTTTGTTTCCCAACACCAGGATGCCGTTGATATCGCCCTTGAACACCATGGGAATGACCACCGCCCCCCCAAGCCCGGAAAAGGCGGCCCACAAGGCAGACGCTTCACGGGTGCGACCCAACCGACCCGCCAGGTCCGGCCGGGTAATCTCTCTTTTCCGTGTCCTCAATTCATCTACGATCGGGCTTGATTGCTGAAGCGACAACGTCTCCAGGGTTCTAGGGACACCCCGGGAACACCGAACATGGAATTCATCGCCCAGGTCGTCCATCAGCATGACATACCCCCACTCGAGGTGCATCGTGTTGGTGAGCGTCTGCAGCGCCTTGGCCATGATTTCATCCAGATCCAAGATAGTCGTCATGGCACCACTCAAGTCCCGGAGTGTGGCATGATAGTTATATTTATCCTTAAAGAGCACGCGGTCGATGAAGGTCTGGAGACGCCGCTTGAGCGGCTCAAAAACAAACACAATGACAGCGAAAAAGAGGACGGAAAATAGAATCGACCACTTTTGTCCCAGATCCTTGAATCCCTCATTGAAGAAGATGATCGCCAACGCATAGGTGGTGGTCAGGAGCCCGGTCAGAAGCGAGTAGATGAGGCCTTTTTGAAACACCAACCCGATTTCCAGCAAATCATGTTTCAGCACGGCAAACGCCAAAAATAGAACGGGGATGAAGGCAAGGTTTCCCAGAGGATAAACACTGATCCCGGCCAGGGGTAACAGGTCAAAATGAGCCATAAACGCCGCGGCCCCAAGACCGAAGATGATGTATTTGGTCTTGTTCTTTTGATCCGGTTCCGTCTGGGTTTTTAGGTGCCGCACCAGGAGATAAATACAATACAGGGTATTGACGGTGGTAGCGACGCCGAAAACATAGATGAGCGGTCCACCCAGGGCGTAATAACCGAAGAAGAAGTGCCGTACACCGGCCAAATGGTAGTCAGTTTGAGAGAAAAGACTTAAAACCGCACTAAACCCGTAGGCAACCGCCACTAGCCACTTTCGGTTTTTCACTCCCAAAAAGCTGAGAGTGAAATGGAGATAAACAGGAATAAAAAAGACCACAAAGATGTGATCCCAGCGGCTGATTTTCAGGGCCAGGTTCGGATCGGTTACGATGGCCGCAAAGGCCTTGTCGAGGCTCAACAGCCCGCCGAGAAAGCAAATGGCGGCAAAGAGCAGGGTAACCTTTCGCCCTTTTCCCTTGGCAATGGTGAGGGCCGCCAGGAAAAAGAGGGTCACACAACTGATCAACGGCGGTACCACCCAAAGGGTCAAATCAATTGGTAGATGGCGCATCGCTGTCTCCAAGGAGGAACGGCAAGCGGTGGATTTAGATCCGCCAAAACACTTGTCTCTCATTGCGGTTTACGATATAGACGGATGACTATCCGCTTTCCTCAACGCCTATCCGGTCAACCGTGGTCGGAACAGGCTTCGGGAACGGCTGGGCGTCCAAAACGGGCGTATCCATCTTTGCTGTTGATGAAATGGCGGAAACTTTGACTAGATAGCACGTTCCGGGCGGCAACTGCAAGCGGGAAAGGTTTCCTTGATAAATCGTCCGTCACATCTACCAACGCAGGCCGGGTCCACCGGCAACGAGGTCGCTTATGAACCCCTCCTTGACAGAACGATATGAGCTCGAACTTGCCCCGATGACGGTTGCCGGCAAAGGGCTGGAAATTTACCGGATCGCCGATTTGGACCCCATTTTACGGCGACTCAACGAGGAAGAAGACGGTGGGATTCGTGGATTTCCTTTTTGGGTCAAGGTCTGGGAGGCCGCGTTCATCTTGACGGGTCATCTGCTGCGCATGGACCTGGACCCCGAAGCCGTGATCTTGGAAATCGGCGCCGGCATGGGAATCGCCGGGCTGTTTTTGGCAGACGCCGGCTATTCGGTAACGGTTACCGACTCCGACGACGACGCCCTGGAACTGCTCCGGATGAACGCGGCGCACAATGGGCTGGAGACCCTGCATATTAAAAAGCTGGACTGGGCCGACCCGGCGCTTGAAGGAACATTTGACGTGATTTGCGGTTCCGAACTCATCTATAGCAAAAGCACCATCGATCCGGTTATTCAACTCCTACACACCTACCTAAAACCGGAAGGCACCGTCTTGATGGCCCATGATATCAACCGACAATGGCTGACCCGCTTCATGGACCAGGCCCAAGAAACCTTCGAGGTGGGCCATCTGGTCAACACCATTCGCAGTGACACGGAAACATACCGAATATTGGTCAGCCGGCTCAGACTGAAGTCGTCCGAATAGAAACGGCAGTGACGCCGATCTCGTTCGGTGCCGGGAACGCCGGAACGGTGACATACCGCCCCAGACTAATCAGACTAATGACTTATCGGCCACGCCATGGAGATTTGGGCAAAGACGCGATTTCGTTCATCCCTGTCGTCGTCGTCCCGGTCCTCGGTCCAGGTGTACCGATATCCCAAACGCAGGCTCACCTCTTCGGCCAGTCGATACGACATAGACGGATTCAGCGCATAGGTCCGGCGCTCATCGTCATCCCCTACCAGCCCATCCGTCTCACTTTGGTAATAGGCCGCCGAAAACCCGCCCCGCCATCGCTCGCTAAACCGATAGCCGGAACCGACACGAACCCGGTCCCGAGTAATGTTTTCTCCCAACGTACTTTCCGAAACGTCCCGATTGACACTCAGGGAAAGGGTTGTCCGTTCCGAGTGCCAGTTCAAAGACCCATCGACGATAAATCCCGAGTCATAACTGCGTTCCAGTTCGTAAAAGGGGACAACGGCAAACCCTGAACCCACACGCAATCGCCCTTGGCCTTGGAATTCGGCAAACTCCGATTCCGTATAGTGCCCACCCACCTGGAGTGCGGCGTCAACCGTCTCGCTCCAGGCGTGCTCCAGCCCCAGCCAGAGGCGCAATGTCTCCTGCGTTACATCTTCGGTTCGCCGTTGGGCGACATTGCCCCCGGTAATGAACCAGAGTTCATCGTCTCCCTCAAAAACCACCTGGCTGGCGCTTACCGTAGCGGATACGGTGGTCCGCTCATCGGCCATCTCGTGGGCCCAGGTCAGACCGGCAGTGTTGACTTCCGTATCGTTATAGCGATCCGACGCATAATCGATCTGTCGGAAGGTATAGAACAGGCGTAAGCTGTCTCGAGAACTGAGACTGAAGGCGGTTCCAGGTTGCAGGGTGTACCGCTTTCGCCTGGACCGATCGGCGATGATACCCGACTCCTCCAACGTATCGACAAACGTGTAATCGTCTTGGTAGGAGCCCGAAAAACTTAGCTGGTAACGTTCGGTGGGCATTGTCTCCGCAAAGACTTCGTAGAGTTGGTTCGTGGTATCGAACTCACTGTGGCGATTATACTCCGACACGTCCAATCGGGCAGTCGTGCCCAAATGGGATCGCGCCGTACGAAGATCGAGGGTTATCGACGGCGAAAAGCGGTGCTCCCAGTCACTGGTATCTTTAAAAAAGATATTGTCGTCATAAGTTTCCCGAAGTTCCAGCGAAGGGGTCGCCCGATATTCCGCACCCTTGAGATCAAACGGCCACCCGATGACTACCACACACGCAAAAAACAGCAGATGGCGACCCATCGTGTTCATAAGCCCTTCATCCCCTATTGAAATTCATATTCGTGACACCCAAAAAAGCCGGCAAGGCCGTCTCCGGACGTCCTATCCGTAACACAGTGGCCGGTCTTTTTGTAGGGGAAAAACCAGGGAAGGTACCGTTTAACTAGCTCTTCTGAGCTGCCCCTTCGTCTTCCGTTTGTTTGTCGGCATTGGGTTCATCCAGTCGGGAAGAATCCGCCCAGGATTGGGATGATTCCAAAGACACCATTGTGGATCTCACCGTGGCGGTGTCCGGTACGGCTTCGTTCCACATGCGGACGACCGCCCCGTTGCGCACCAGGAAAACCCGTGGCAGATTCCCATCACCCAGAAGCCGCCAGAAGGTCGTATCATCGATGTGTCCAATAGGGAAGATCGGCAAAAACTCTTCGACAAACTGGAGACATTGCCCCTCGTCATCCGTGCACAGGGCGATGACCTGCGGCAAATCCGGTGCTTCAGCGAGTGCATTGAGTTGGGGAACACTTTCCCGACAATGGGCACAGTTGGTACCGATGAGCGCCACCAAATTATCACCAACGTCGAAGTTTACATACTCCAGCCCGTGGCCATACACGTTGACTTCATGAAAGACGCCTTGCGATACCTGTTCGGCCACCCGGGTTTCTTTCAGCCCGACAACGCCTGACACCCAGGGCACCACCAGTCCCAACACGCATGCCACAGCCACGGCCAAACCCTTTCTCCGGGATCCCCTTTCCCTTATGGGCGATTTCATCCACCAGGCAGCAAGGACCAGAACCAGCAAGACCAAATTCTGGACCGATTCCATGGCCGGACTTTGTTTCATCCAGGGCCCAAAACATCCACAGTCATCCGTAATCCCTGCGATGGAAGCGTAAGAGGTCACTCCGATAAACGCTACCAACAGTATGGTGGCCACGGCAATCGCCGGCCGTGGACGATACGAGACAAGCAATGCGGCACCGACAGCACACTCCAGGGGAATCAAAGACCAGGCAGCAATCGCCACCCATGTGGGATCGGTCACAATGCCGTACGCCTCTATCTGGCGGGCAAACAGGCCGATGTCGGTGGCCTTCATCAAGCCGGCCACCAAAAACACCAGCCCTACAACCCCGGATAGCAGTCGACCTATCAGGAGAGAGCGACCACCGTTTTCATGCTTGTCCATGGTATCCATTCCGCACTCCGTCATCCGTTTTCACTAAATCGTTTACCCCCCTCAGGCACCCTGTCGGCATTTCACCGCAATCACTCAACTGGTATCACCCAGTATCACTATCGGGTCCGATCATACCCGGCAAATCACATTCCACGTGTTTGTTAACCCCTTATTTGCTACAAATTGTTTGTTACAAAACGGTGATAATTCCTTAAAAAATCCCTCACAATTTTCATAAGCCAAACGAGGCCCTCAATCGCTCCCGCATCGGTAGCAATCAAAAAAGAGAGTCTTTCACACCCCCTCGCCTAGGTCCTGGCCTTCACCGAAGCCACCTTGCTCTTAGCCGAACCGGTTTTGTCCCGCCGGTCGTCCACCCGGATCGTCGTCACCACCCGTTGCGCCCCTTCACGGAAGGGGACTTCGTGCATCCGGCGAAGCACAGACAACAGGGCCTCCAAATCCCCTTCCACAATGGTCCCCATCCCATGGATTTCGTAGGACAGACCGGATGCTTTCAAGACCTTTAGGCATTCCGCAACGTAGCGACTCACACTCGTTGACCCGGTCCCCAACGGAACAACACTGATCTCTGCAATGGCCATACACACCTCCCCCGGACAAGGCCCCAAACGGGCCAAGACCTTTTCGTGGGACACCCCGATCATCTATAAGAATACCAACTCGACACCGAAACGGCAACGCAAAACGGGGAGAATCACAGGTGTGGGCGGCTCGTGACGGCGGGTTTAGGGGCATCCATTTGAGTTGACAAAGGCGACATGGAACCATAGACTTTTTGGGATAGCCAAACCACAAGTCCTTTTCCGGAATCGAGGCACCTATGCCCGCTAACACCATCGTGGTCCGCGGCGCCCGCCAGCACAACCTAAAAGAAATCGACCTGGACATCCCCCGGGACAAATTAGTCGTCATTACAGGCCTTTCCGGTTCCGGAAAATCGACCCTGGCCTTTGACACGCTCTACGCGGAAGGGCAACGACGCTACGTGGAGTCCCTTTCCGTATACGCCCGCCAGTTCCTGGAACGGATGGACAAACCGGACGTGGATTTCATTGACGGATTGTCGCCTGCCATTGCCATCGAACAGAAATCGACCACCCAAAATCCTCGGTCCACGGTAGGAACCGTGACTGAAATCCATGATTACCTTCGTATCTTGTTCGCCCGGGTCGGCGTGCCTCATTGCCATCAATGTGGCCGCCCCATTACCACCCAAACGGTTGAACAAATCGTAGACCGGATCATGAAACTGGAATCGGGCACCAAGATCGTTATCTTATCTCCGCTGGTTACCCAGAAGAAAGGCAGTCACAATAAGCTGTTTCGTAAACTGCGCAGGGATGGTTTCGCTCGGGTGGAAGTCGACGGCCAAACAGTCGATCTGGCCGAGGAGATTTCCCTGGCCAAGAACCGCCCGCACACCATAGCCGTTGTGGTAGACCGGCTGGTGGTCAAGGAGACCATGGAAAAGCGCTTGGCCGATTCCCTCGAACTCGCCATGGCCCTGTCCGAAGGCCTGGTAACCGTGGCCGTCGTCGACGGCGAACGCCTCGTCTTCAGTGAGCGGGCTGCATGTGTGAACTGCGGAACGAACTATCCAAAACCGACGCCCGCCGGCTTTTCCTTCAACAATCCGCAAGGGGCATGTCCGGCCTGTAGCGGTTTGGGGTCCAGGCTGGTCTTTGATCCCGACGCCGTGGTGCCGAACCCCGACCTAACCCTAAGAGAAGGGGCTATCGCACCCTGGGAAAACCGCCATTCGGTTTATTTTTTTCAGGTATTGGATTCAATCACGCGACAGTTTCAGGTAACTATCCACACACCGTTTAAGGATTTCCCTGAAGCGCTCAAAAACCTGCTCCTCTACGGCTCCCAAGGTGATCCCATTTCATTTTATCTGGAACGCGACGGCAGGCGGCACTCGTATTCCCGCCCCTTTGAAGGGGTCATTCCCAGCCTGGAGCGCCGGTACCAGGAAAGCAGTTCCTCCCGGGTTCGCGATGATATCGAACGGTTCATGAGCGTACAGCCGTGCCCGGAATGTCACGGGGGCCGTCTGAAAGCCGAGAGTCTGGCGGTAACCGTGGCCGGCCGATCGATACATGATGTGAGCACACTTTCGATCGATGCGTTGCGACGGTTTTTTTCATCACTAGATTTGTCCGTGCAAGAAGCCGCCGTCTCGAAGCGTATCCTAAAGGAAATTGATGAACGGCTCTTTTTCCTGGACCATGTGGGCGTCGGCTATTTGAGTCTCGACCGCGCGTCTTCAACGCTTTCCGCCGGCGAATGGCAACGTATCAGACTCGCCCGGCAAATCAGCACCAAGTTGACCGGCGTACTTTACGTTCTTGACGAACCGAGTATCGGCCTGCACCAACGGGACAATCAAAAGCTGCTCGAAACGTTGAAGCAGATGCGGGATTTGGGAAACACCGTGATCGTGGTGGAACACGATGCGGAGACAATCCTCTCGGCAGACCACGTCATCGATATGGGACCCAAGGCAGGCGTCCACGGCGGGGAGCTGATTTTCAGCGGGTCCCCTCGAGCCCTGGTCCACTGTCCCGATTCCCTCACCGGTCAGTACCTATCCGGCCGAAAAACGATTCCCTTGCCTGACAAACGGCGCCGGTCACGGCACTATCTCACTTTGGAAGGGGCTCGGGCCAACAATTTACAGGATATCACCGTCCCTTTTCCCCTGGGGTCTTTCGTGTGTGTCACCGGGGTCTCGGGATCCGGAAAATCAACCCTGATCATCGAGACCCTCTACCGGGCATTGGGCCGCTATTTTCATCGGGCCAAGAAGGCCGTGGGCACCTTCGATCGGATTACCGGCCTGGAACACATCGACGGGGTGGTACATATCGACCAGTCCCCCATCGGTCGAACGCCCCGCTCCAACCCGGCAACTTACTCCGGACTGTTTGCAGAGATTCGTCAACTTTTCGCCAAAACCCCTGACGCCAGGCAACGAGGGTATAAACCGGGACGATTCAGTTTCAACGTCAAGGGCGGACGCTGTGAGGCCTGTCGGGGTGACGGGATGATAAAGATAGAAATGCACTTCCTCCCGGATGTTCACGTCACGTGCGACATATGTAAAGGCAGACGGTACAATCGGGAAACCCTGGAGGTCAAGTATAAGGGAAAGAGTATCTCCGACGTATTAGACCTGACGATTAACCAGGCCCTCCAGTTTTTCCACAATGTCAAGCCGATTCGCAGCAAACTCCAAACCCTGGCCGACGTCGGCCTCGATTACCTGCACCTCGGTCAGGGGGCTACGATCTTGTCGGGCGGAGAGGCCCAACGTTTGAAACTCTCCAAGGAACTGAGCAGGAAGGGCACGGGAAAGACGATTTACATCTTGGATGAACCGACTACGGGACTTCACTTCGCCGATATCCGGAAACTTCTGGACGTACTCAAGCGGCTCATTGACGCCGGCAATACAGTCATTGTCATAGAACACAACCTGGATGTTATCAAATTGGCCGACCATGTGATCGACTTGGGACCTGAAGGGGGAAGTGCGGGAGGGCAAGTGGTTGCCTGCGGCACACCGGAAGCGGTCGCCCAGGTGTCCGGATCACATACGGGCAAATTCCTGGGCAGGGCATTGGACTTGGTTGCGGAAAAACCGGCCCGGTCAAAAAGAAGCAACCGCAGGGGCTGATATCACTTGCTTAACAATGGGTCTTAGACTTGATCTGGTAGCAAAGCTTATCGAATTTTGTGCTGAAATCCACATTTTCAACCGGTACATGGCCGGGGCACTCAATCTGGACAAAAGAAAAGTTCAATATACCACAAATGCCCGCCCTGACGAGCATGTCGGCCACCTCCTGGGCCCACATCGCTTTAACGGCAATCACTCCGATCTCTAGCTGCTTTTCTTCAACGGCATGGTTAATCGCCTTGAGGGGTTCAATACACACCCCGGCGATTTCAAGCCCCACCCGCTTCCTTTTCTTGTCAAAGGCGGCCACAAAATTATACTCACCATCAGCTGATTGCCCATGCTTAAGTAATGCGCAACCGAGGTTCCCTACCCCTACCAGCCCCAGGCGCCACTGCTTATCCCCGCCCAGGATTTTGCGAATCTCGAAGAGCAACTCCTGGACATAATAGCCCACCCCCCGCACCCCAAAATCACCGAAGTATGCAAGGTCCTTGCGTATCTGTGCCGGATTGAATCCGCACATGTCGGCCAGGGTTCCTGAAGACACCACCTCGGTACCTGTCTGTTGCAGGCGGGATAACTGCTTGGCATACAGGGACAGGCGCCGAACGGTGACGGCCGGAACTTTTGTTGGCTGATTACTCAGGGTCGTCTCCCTCAACACGGGCAAACGCCGTACATGTCAAACGGAATGGTTCTACAAGACAGGAAGACACCTGTGAGGGTGTCACAAGCCGGCCGTTGCCCCTTGCAAAAGCCGGATGTCCGACCGTTCGCTGGAAGTGCACCGGTACGGGAAAACAAACAAACGGGGTTGTGCACCCGTAAGAAGGTCTGGGGCACAACCCCGTCTCGTATGCGCTACTACAGATTTAGGACGTCGATTAGTGTGCGCCGAACAGAGCTGCAATCGTCCCCGCCTGTGGGTGGGCATAAATCAAGATCAAGGCAACAACCAAGGCATAGATGACCAGAGACTCAATCAGAGCCAGACCGATCAGCATGGTCACGGTCACCTTACCGGAGGACTCGGGGTTCCTGGCGATACCTTCTACCGCACTCTTGAGACCCATGCCCTGACCCAGTGCACCGCCGAATGCCGCGACTGCGATACCAAAACCGGCTGCAAACACGGATACCGTGAAATACCTCAAGCCGGCAACAGCCGTCCCACCCTCAGCGGCATAAGCAACCGTTGAGAGCGCAAATAGGATAAACGCCGTACCCAGGGTTGAAAATGAAAGTTTCTTAAACATAGCCTTCTCCTCCTTTAGAATAAAGATTAATTATATGGGCTTCTTCCACGTACACTGTGGCATTAGTGAGCATGTTCCATCGCACCCGCAAAATACATGGTGGACAGCAGAAAAAAGACAAATGCTTGAACCAGGCTGACGAATATACCCATGGCCATAATGGGTAGCGGGGCGAAGAAAGCACCCGCCAGGAGAAACAGGATAGCCAATACCAACTCATGGCCGCTCATATTGCCGAAAAGCCGGATGCTCAGAGACATAATGCGGGCCAAGTGCCCGATGAGTTCAATCGGCAACATGATTGGAACCAGCCACCAGATCGGTCCCATAAAATGTTTGATATACTTTGGCCCATGGTACATGACGCCGATGATGTGCGTCATGGGAACCACGACAAGGGCACACGAAAGGGTGGTGTTCAGATTGGCGGTGGGCGGATAAAAGCCCGGGATCAGGCCCAAAAGATTGCAAACAAAGATGTAGATGAACACGGTAGCCAAAATGGGGAAAAACCGACGCACCTCGTCCCCCGCCATATCGACAGTGAAATCCTCTATACCCCCAATAATAATTTCAAAGACATTTTGTGCCTTCGTGGGAACCATGCTGATCCCTTTGGTACCGATGATGCCCAGTATAATGAGAAGGAGCATGACAAACCAGGAATAAATCACGTGAGGGTAATGGTGTGCGAAATCCCCGACGCCGATAATCTCGAACAACTTTACGAGAAACAAAATTGGGTGTTCCATATCAAGCCGCCTCCCTAAAAGATAATTAAACGTATTTCATTCAGCGCCGCGACGAAAATGCTGGCAACGACAACCGACAAACCGACGACGAGCCCTAACGGATTCACAAGCTGCTCGGCAATCAATATGAATATGACAACGGCGCTAGCCAAGAATCGAATGTAGTACTTGCCCAGCACCACCTGCACATTGGTCTGATGAGGTGGTGTAAGCGCTTGTCTCAGGGACCGGTATAACAATTGAAAATTCGTGGTTACAATCAGCCCACCGGCCAGTACGCCCAACGCAAAGGGCATGGAAGCCATCGCGAATCCGACAACCGTAACGGCACCAAACAGGGCCCAGTTCGTGCAAACAATGAACTTGAGCAGCCGCTTCTCTATCCGCACGGTCTCGGTTTCCTGCTATGATTTCTGGCTCTTTTTCATAGCCAGGTAGATGTTACGAAAACCGGCCACGATACCAAAGCCAAGAAATATGAGCGTAAACCAAGGCTCCGTATCAAAGACCCGGTGATCGAGCCAGTAGCCGACTCCCAACCCAATCAGGATAGACAAGGCTATGGAAAAACTCAGGCTACTGTAATACCACAGCTCCTTGAAGAGTTCCTTGGTTTCCTTTTTCCTGCCAAAGAACATGTCCCGACCGCTCTCCTCCGGCACCCGCTTTGCCTTGGAAAGCCAAGGCGCTGTGTACCACAAGCCATGTGACAAGTCAATCACTAAATTTTGAGATCCTGAAAAACCTGCTTTGCCGCCGCAATGGTGGTTTCAATGTCGTCTTCGGTATGAGCTGCAGAGACAAACGCCGCCTCGAACTGGGACGGGGCCAAGTAGATACCCTGATCGAGCATACCCCGGTAATATTGACTAAAGCATTCCACATCGCTCTCTTGAGCCTGGGCAAAATCACGAACCGGGCCTTTAGTAAAAAAGAGTCCCATCATTGAACCCACCCGGTTGGTTGTCACCTCACGTCCGGCCTCCCGCGCTGCCGCATTGAGACCGTCTTCCAGCGTGGCCGAACGGGCCTCCAGCCGCTCATAAAATCCCGGGGCCTCCAAGGCCTTCAGGGTGGCGATGCCCGCGGCCATGGCGACAGGATTTCCGGAAAGGGTGCCCGCCTGGTAGACCGGACCTTCCGGTGCAATCTGGCCCATAATCTCTGCTTTGCCGCCATAGGCACCCACAGGCAATCCACCGCCGATCACCTTCCCCAGACAAGTGAGATCCGGGACAATATCATATAAGGCCTGTGCGCCACCGTAAGCGACCCGAAAACCGCTCATGACCTCGTCGAATATCAGCAGGGCACCATGGGTCTCGGTCAGCCGCCTCAGCTCTCTTAAAAACCCGAGATCCGGGGCCACCAGACCCATATTGCCCGCCACCGGCTCGACGAAAACGGCAGCTATCCTATCTCCTTTGTCCGAAAAGGCCGCTTTCAATCGCTCGGAGTCGTTGTAAGGCAACGATATGGTATTTTGAACACATGCCTCAGGGACTCCCGGGCTTCCCGGTATGCCCAGCGTGGCCACACCGGACCCGGCCGCCACCAAAAACGTGTCCCCGTGACCGTGATAACAGCCATCAAATTTGACCACCAGGTCCCTACCGGTCACGGCCCGAGCCAAACGAACGGCACTCATGGTGGCCTCGGTACCCGAATTGACCAAACGCACCTTTTCAACGGAGGGAACGGCGCGAACCACCATCTGCGCCAACTCAATCTCCAGGTCCGTGGGCGCCCCGAAACTGGTCCCGCGGGACAAAACAGTTTCCACCGCGGATATGACATCCGGATGCCGGTGACCAAGAATCATCGGACCCCACGACCCGACATAATCCACGAAGGCATTGCCGTCCATGTCAAAAACTTTGGATCCCTCCGCCCGATCAATGAACAGCGGGTCCATACCCACCGACCGGCAGGCGCGAACCGGACTGTTCACGCCACCGGGAATCACTCTTTTGGCTTCTCCAAAGAGCTTTTCAGACAGATCCCTTTTCATAAACCATACTCCTGTTTCCGCCGGTTTTCATATACGCGTACACAACCCCGTGCCGGCACGCTGGAGAATTACGAAACGAGCCCTTACTCGTTATTTCTCGTTTGCCGGATCAGCAAACCCAAGCATATCAGGGTAACGCCGAGCGCCATACCGATCCGAGAATTCATCTGGTAGTAGTAATAGAAGGGCCCCGGACCGGCGGGCCCATGAC
>CAZHHS010000036.1:0-13668 GCA_964532395.1 uncultured Desulfobacterales bacterium
GTTCCACATTATTCACGGGAGATTTCGGCCCGGACGGTTAAAAGACAAATCCGATGACATCCACTTCTTTGGCCCTTCAGTCTCTTAACTTAATCTTGTGTTGCATCAAAAGTATTTGAAGTATTAACGCCTGGGGGGCTGCCGGAGAACTTGCAGGAAGGCGATTAGCCGAGTTTTGGCGTTTCAGCAAAGCAAACCGAACTTAGAAATGTTTCAAAAACGTTTACCAGAGCGAAAAAGCGAGTTCTCCAACCGGCTCCTGGATGCGATAAATAAATTCTACAATATGGAAAAATTATACCGTTTGTTCGACAATGGGGAAAACGGGTGTGCCGATGACCGTTATCTATCTAGTTAGTTATTACAAATAGTTAAGCGATAGACTCTTTTGCGACCCATGGAAAATTCGCCTGGCACTTTTATTGCTTTAAATGCTCTTGATTTTTTGTTATATGTGTGAATAGATATGGTTATCGTTTGACGCTAAAATCAGGGAGGACCAAAATGACCGTCGAGAGACGAAAAGAAATGCGTATCCCCCTATTTTTGCAAGTGGGATGTCAGGGGTTAGGTGACGAAGCCGGCGATATTCCCAAATTTGATTTACATTGTCACGATCTCAGTAGCCACGGCATGGCTTTGGAGTGTGAACGCCCCGTGGGTACGGATAAGACCTGTCGTTTTTCTTTGCCTCTGTTTCACTCACAGGAACCCCTGACTGTAAAAGGAAATATTCGGTGGCATAAGCGCCTCAGAGACGGGACTAAAATCGGCGTTCGTTTTGAAGAGCCCATCGACCTGTCGCTGCCCTTTCCGGTGGTCAAAGATGCCGCCGCTCGGGTGCAAAAAGACGCCGAATATTACAGAGCGGCCGTCCGAAACGTACTCAGTGATGCATGCGTTTGGCTTAATCCGGCTGGCGAGATATTGCAATATGATCAACGGGTACTCGCTTTGTTGAATTGTACGGAATTGGACTTGAAAGATAAACGCATGGTCGACTTCTTCCATCCCGAGGATCAGGAAGGTATTGAGTGGTTTTTTGAAAAACTGAAAAGATCGGGAGACGGTTTGCCCGTTAAGCGCGTACTCCGACTGCAATCCAGTGGGAACATGGACACATACTGCCAAATCAGCGTGCCCGCAAAGCCGCCGTGGTCGGATACGGTGGAGGTATACCTTAAGGATGTGACCCAGTCCTTCCGCATGGAGTGGCAAAACCGGCAGTTGGAAGCGGTGGTTCGAACGTTTAGTCGATGTATCAACGGGAAAATGGTTATTCTCTCTCCGGACTTGACCATCAATGAAGTGAGAGGGCGGATTTCGGGGCAGGTGGGCCATGAAGAGAATGTTCGGTTTAGGGGAATGCCGTTTCAGAAAGCCACCGGACTGGCCCAGGTGAAGATGAATGGCAAAACGCTGTGGGAACAACTCCGGTCGTGTATCAACACGGGTCGATCCATAACCGGTCGCCCGGTGACTTATTGGGGGCGTGTCGACAAGGGGCAGGATTTACTACAGCCCGGGGATTTTCGGATTACCGTGAATCCGTCGCGGGATTCCGATAACAAGGTTTCATTCCTGGTAGTCATTATCGAGGCGATGAGTTCATTTGGGGCAAACTGGGAGGCCAGTGAAATTGCCGGCGATGCCGGCCGCCTGGAATCAATACTGGGGTCTTCGGCCACCGCCTTTGTCTTAAGCGATGTTATCGAGGGGTTATACGATCCGCTCGTCCGTTTGATGGCGCAGGTCGATTTGTTCTTGTCTAAAGTAGACATGGCGGGGGGGAAAGCGGATCGATGTGAACAGGACAGGGATCGAGTTCAAGCCTTGGTGAGCGAGCTTTGCAACCGGTTGAAACCGGTGCGGGAAAACGTCGCCGTGCCTCAAGGGGCTTCCCGGGTTGACCGGACGGACATAAACGAGTGCGTTTCCCGGGCAATCGATATTGTCCAATCCGGCAGTGATACCGGAGCCGGGGTTATATCTACGGCATTGGCGGGGAACCTGCCTGCGGTAGAGCCGGACGCCCATGATCTGGTAATGATGTTTATAATTTTCCTGCTGACGTCGAAGGCGTGTCTGGCAACCGTAACCGACAAGACGATCCGATGTGAAACGGCACAAGAAAACGGCCACGTAACGGTCAAGATCGCCCATAACAGCTACATTCAAGAACAAGATGACCTCAAAATGATTTTTGATGGTCAGGTGCTTCGACGTTATTTTTCCAACACCGGCAGTGTGAAACCCACCGAAACGTACCTGCATTATGCAAACTTCTTGACGAACAAACATCGTATCAAGATTAAAATGACAAACATACCCGGTCAGTTTGAACTTTGTCTCGCTGTTCCGTCCATGAGGGTGAAATCCAGCTGAAGCGGTATAGCGGTATTTACGGCCGAAGTAGCGACGAAAGCCATGGTCAGGTATTCATCCAAGCATATCGACTCCGGGGCAGTGGTCGATGAAGCCATACGCCGGGCGTTTTTGAATCGAGGAATAAAAGACAGCCTACCTTGTGCCGTTGCCTTCGAGATCTGTGAACAATTGAAGGTTGTTCCCTTACAAGTGGGGAAAACTGCGGACCTGATGGATATACGACTGGTGAAGTGCCAGTTGGGCCTTTTCGGGTACGCTCCGAAAAAGAGCATTGTCAAACCGTTGGCGGTGATAAAGCCGGATCTCAAGGCGGCGATAATGGCTGGGCTTAGGGATGATCGGTTACCGTGCCGGGAGGCATGGCGAATTTCCGATTTGTTGGGATACCACAAACTCCGTGTCGCCGGGGCGTGCGACGGCCTGGGAATTAAGATTGCTCCCTGCCAGCTGGGGGCTTTTTGACGGCGTTTTTCAGGTTTTTCGATTTTCTCGCCCGTAATCGCACAGGGCTTGTAACGGGCAATCCTCACAGTGGGGCTTTCTTGCCGTACAGACCCGACGGCCATGCCAGATCAGTTGATGCGAAAAATCGATCCACTGTTTCTTGGGGATTTGCGCCATGAGGTCGAATTCTATCTTTACGGGATCCTTTTCCCGGGTGAGGCCGATGCGTTGAGAAAGGCGTTTCACGTGTGTGTCCACCACGATTCCGGGAATGCCGAAGGCATTGCCCAGCACGACATTTGCCGTTTTTCTTCCCACCCCGGGCAGTTCTACCAATGCTTCCATTGTATCGGGAACCCGGCCGTCATGTTCTTCGACGATCCGTTGGCAACATGATTTTATGCTTTTTGCCTTGTTGCGGTAAAAACCGGTCGGGCGGATCAGCGCCTCCAGTCTTTCTAAGGGAACTTCTGCAAAGTCTTTAGCGGTCTTCAATTCCTTGTAGAGGATTTGGGTGACTTCGTTTACCCGAATATCCGTACACTGCGCGGAGAGAATTGTAGAAACCAGCATTTCCAGGGGATTTCCATAACGAAGCCCGCTCTTGACACTAGGGTAGTGAGCCCGTAAGATCGTCAAAATTTTTTGAATTTCACTCGTCTTCTTTGATTGGGCCATGGACTGTTCCTCTCTATCTGATAGTCACTCCGATTCAAGCCGTGATCGTCCGACAGTCGTTCGGGCCTTAGGCATTACCTCCGGTGGCCTGGACAGTATTTTGTCCGCCCTTATTCTCAAGGACCAGGGCATAGACGTGGAGTGGGTAAACTTTGAAACGCCGTTTTTCGATTCCGACAAGGCGCGTCGAGCGGCGGACATGACCGGCATCCCACTGACCGTAAAACGGATTACCAACCGCTACATGGAGATGCTCAGAAATCCCCATTGCGGCTACGGGGGCAACATGAACCCTTGCCTGGACTGCCATGCGCTCATGTTCCGGTTGGCAGGTGACATGATGCGTGAGCGTGGCGTTCATTTCCTGTTTTCCGGTGAAGTGGTGGGCCAACGTCCCATGTCCCAAACCAAACCGTCTCTTCGTTACGTGGAAAAGAATTCCGGTTATGAAGGGTATATCCTTCGTCCCTTAAGTGCCAAGCTCTTGCCGCCTACCCGGGCGGAAACCGAAGGTTTGGTAGACCGGGACCGGCTGCTGGATATATCCGGTCGAGGCCGGAAAGACCAGATACGGTTGGCCGAGGCATTCGGGGTCACCCGCTATCCGGCGCCCGCCGGGGGGTGCCTTCTCACCGACGTCGGGTTTTCCCGCCGGCTTCGGGAGCTTCTGGAACATGTTCATGTGCCGGAAGAACGAGATCTGGAACTGTTAAAGTACGGACGTCACTTTCGTGTATCTCCATCCCACAAAGTCATCGTGGGCCGTACCCGGCCGGACAACGAAGCCATTTTGAGTTTCCTGGATCCCCATCGGGATACGACTGTGCGTATGGCGGACATGCCCAGCCCCGCCGTTTTGATCCCCGGCGGTGGCCCGGAAAGTCTTGTCGGGCCGGCTGCCGAACTTTGTGCAGCTTACAGTAAGGCGAAAGAAGGTCAGCCGGTCAGGGTTTCAGTCAAAACCCCAAGCGGCCTCACCTACGTAAATATTACCACGGGTTCCCGTGACAAGTTCCGGCACCTGAGTGTCTAACCCCCAACATTGAAAGACTCGAGAATATCGCTGGTCCGAGCCGACACGGGAGAGGCAATCGTTTGCGAATGTCTATCCATTGCCTTCCAGCCAAAATTCCCACCCGCAATAGTATGTTTCCGGGTGGTCATCCGGCGGGCATGCAATACAACCAGTCTTTATTCGAGGATCGATAGCCGTAGCAAACCTGCTATATTCCACCTTACCGACCTTTTTACAGGGAAAATCGGGCAGTCCTTTTCTTTTGCGAGCACTTTGTACCCGACAGTCGTTCATGTAGAAGCGCAGTCGCCCGTCGCGAAACTCGCTCTGCTGCTTATTGAGCACCGCATACATGCGGAAGCGCAAGGCCATTTCCAAGGCTTCCAGACCACCCTTGTCGGGGAGGGCGAGAAATGACTTGATTCGCTTGGCTTCAATGGGAGAGAATCGATGCCATGCGTCTCCGTCAAGTGCCATGGCTTCATCCAAGCCGTGGGCCTTTTCCACGGCTTGGAACCACAAGCCGTCGTGAGCCAGCCAGTTCTTGGCGAAATTCTGGAGTAAAAGAAGAAGTCGATCTCTTGAAAGCTCATTTATTTCCGTGTCCATCTTAACCACCTCTCAACATGCGCTGATCGTCAAACATGGTGAGAGTAGGTTATCAGGGGGACGTCTGTAAACCCTTATTGTCCGACAAGGCATTTTTTTGGGCGCGGTTGTCCGCCAAAGCTTGCGAAAAAAGGTGGTACTGCAGTAGCATTTACGACGTCGCCCGAATTTGTTTGGCAGAGATGATCCCTTCGCGAATAACCTTAACCGGTTCGGCCGTCACGTCGACAACCGTGGATGGAAATCCGCCACCAAGCGTTCCGGCATCAAGGATGACGTCGACTTCGTTTTTCATGCGTTCGTCGAGTTCCGATACGGCCGTGCAAGCGGTCGCTCCGGACAGGTTCGCCGATGTGCCGGAAATCGGGCCGCCGAATTTTTGAAGTAGGGCGACGGCAACAGGATGCGCCGCCAGCCGAACACCGATTTTTCCTGAGTGGGCGGTTAGAATGGCAGGGAGCTCGGGATGGGCGTCAAAGACCAGGGTTACCTGACCGGGCCAGAAGGCCCGAATCAGTTGTTCAGCCGCTTTGGGAACCTCTTTGACCAAGGCCGAGAGTTGTTCCATGTTGGCAATCAGCACCAGAAGGGGTTTTCCCGCCGGTCTACTTTTTGCGGTATAGACGCGCCGAAGGGCATCTGGTTTGAAAGCGGACGCCCCGAGTCCGTAAAAGCTGCTGGTGGGAAAAACCACAATCCCGCCCTTCTCCAGTTTCCCGGCCGTGATGGATAGGAATTCATCGTCGGGCGCTTGCGGGTCTACAGAGAGTGTGCGAGGTTTGTCAGGCATCTCAAAACGTACGGACAATATGTTAGGGCGTTGAATTGCTCGCTTGGCTGAGGATCTTTGTTTGCATAGTCGCCGGGGGGCAAAAAAGAGAAGGCCGGGGAGCCTGATGTTTTGGTTGGTTAAGATATTCCTAAGCTGTTTCCCGCCAAAGAAATGACTATCGGAAGGGTGGCTCCCCGACCTTGATGGGCAAGCTAACCCAAAGATTTTGAGAGGTCAAGGAGAAAATTGACAAAAAAAGAGAAAAACTGTGAGAAGCGCTTAACCAAACAGTCCCAGATGGGAAATAAATCATGTATTTACAAACAGATACATCCTGAAAAATAAATCCATGATTTTCTTGAAATCGAGAGCGGCAAGAGGCGACGTATCCGAGAAGCTTTTTAAAGTGTTTAAAGCACGGGTTCAATTAACAGTGTGTCGGCGGTCTAGAGATTCTTTTGGAGAGCGTCGGCCTTTTCGCTGACCTGTTCGGCCAGTTCACTTTTAAACCGCTTGAGCCTGTCTTCCAGTTCGGGATTGGTGGTAGCCAAGATCTGCGCAGCGAATATGGCGGCATTTTTAGCTCCTGCGGCGCCGATGGCCATGGTTGCGACAGGTACCCCCGAAGGCATCTGTACGGTAGCAAGTAGGGCGTCGAGCCCGTTGAGAGAAGACGCGTTCAACGGTACACCGATGACGGGCAGAGTTGTCTTCGCCACGATGGCGCCCGCCAAATGCGCAGCGGCACCCGCGCCGGCAATGATGACCTTGATTCCCCGGGAACGAGCGGTTTGCGCATATTCGGCCGTTTTGTCGGGGCTCCGGTGAGCGGAGGCCACCGTTGCTTCAAAAGGAATCCCGAAGTCGGCCAATACGGACGCAGCGTTTTTCATGACCGCCCAATCGGAATCGCTTCCCATTAGGATACCCACAATCGGTTTTTGGTTTGTCGTCATCGTTACTCCTGTCAATTAGGCGCCGATGGTCCGGCGATATCGGATGCAGTTTGCGTTGTCGTTGTTATGGTCCACGAAGGTGAGTCGCTCAATATTCCTGTAGGCCTTGTCCCTGGCGCCCTCCAGGGTCTTATCCCCGGCTACCAGGTGGAGGACTCTGCCGCCGAATGTTACCAGGCCCTTTTTTTCATCCGCCTCGACACCGGCGAAATAGACGGCGATGCCGCGTTCGATGTCGTCCAGTCCGCGGATCTGATGCCCTTTTCCATACCGGGCGGGGTATCCCTTATTCCAACCCTTAGAGGCCCTTGAGCGGCCTTCCATGGCAATGACATCGACGTAATACTGGTCATTCCATACCTGTTTTACCTCGTCCAAGGTCCCTTCCCAAACAGCGGTTCCAATCTCAAACAGGTCTGTACTCAACTTTCTCGCCAGGACTTCCCACTCGGGATCTCCGTGTCTCACATTAATCTCAAAAACATCCAGATTATCGTAAGGGTCGAGGTTCAGACCGAAATAAAGGACCCCTTTATATTGCCAGCCCAGGCTATTGTATATTTCGTTGACGGTCGGATTTACGATCTCTTTGATAATCCGGTTGACCAGCCAAGGGCTGACCAGCTTGTGGGGGCAATAACACCCGGTACCGCCTGTGTTGAGATTTCCCCCGAACCGTTCTATAGCCTCTCGATCTTCGGGATCGAAGGCGGGTTTGTAGTCCTGGGCGAACATTCTGAGCGGCAGTGTATGGGCGCCGTCCAGGTAGACGAAAAAGGAAATCTCTGTGCCGTATTTCCTTTCTTCAATGACGACACGGTCTCCCGATGCCCCGAAAACCTTTTTTACCATAATCTTGTCTATGGCGTCCATGGCGTCAGGGGCGTCTTCACATACGATAGCCCCTTTGCCGGCGGCCAAGCCGTTGGCCTTGACGACGACTTGGTAACCGATATTTTTTACGTAGGTTTTGGCTGCTTCCGGATCATCAAAAACCCGGTATTCCGGTTTGGATACCCCGATACGTGTCAGCAAATCATCAGTGAATGCGCGATCACTTTCCAGCCTGGCATACGCCTGTTTCGGTCCTACCGTACGAATGTCTCTGGCGTTTAAAAGATCGATAAGACCTTCACCCAGGGGATTTTCAGACCCCACATCCACGAGATCTACTTTTTGCTCCACACAGAAATCGGCGACTTTGTCAAAATCTCTTAGGTTGATGCGTTCGATCAGTTTCCTATCACTGCTTCCCTTCGGTGTGTAGGCGATACCGGGGTTTCCGGGGCAGAAAAAGACCTTATCCACATGCTGGCTGTCGCCATAGGTGTCCGCCAGACAATGATCTCGTCCCCCGGAGCCGTAAACCAGAACTTTCATAAGCCTCCGTTTCCAAGTGAGTGAGGAATTGCGTGCTTGTATATCAGAGAGCCCCAGAAATTCAAGCGAAAATGGGGTGTCTGCAAGCAATGGGTGCCCGGGCAGGGGCAGGCCCCCAATGGGTGATTGTTAGACTTGCTTCGGCAGGCAAAATGCTATATATATTGATTCCCGTTTGTAATTAGTGTCTGTTTCGGGGGCCTTCGGGCGAAGCGAGTGTGCGTCATTCCGGCGGTCGCAATCGAATCTCGCACAGAATGCAGTTTTTACGAATAGACCGGGGTAAATCAATACAAGGTAGGGTGTATCCGGAGGTGTCGTATGACAGAGTTTCTTTATGCCATCACGTTATTGTGGATTATCGCGGGGGCCTGTTTCATCCTTTATACGCCGGAGACCAGGCGTGTTTCCGCCAAGATACTGAATGCCGTGGATCGGCGGTTTCTGGCCGTGGTACCCGTTTTGCTGGGGATTTTGCTCATTGTGGCGGCCGCCCAAACGCGGAATATATGGTTTGTCAGGCTGCTTGGGGTTATTGCCGTGGCTAAGGGGGGCTTTGTCTTTTTTAATCCCAAGGGTCTCTATGAGGAAGTGGCCCGCTGGTATCTCGAAAGCGCGTCCGATCAGACATTCAGATTTTTTGGAATCGTTTCATTGATCTTGGCAACGGCGGTTATGTCTTGGATCCTGTAGCCCCCTATTGAAAAATGTCAGTTGTTGGGAAGGCCTCGCCGGAGACAAATGTGAGGGTGCCGGTCTCCCCCGTCTTTTATAAAATTCTCTAAGAATCCAAAATTGCCGGGCGACGATGGAAACGCCCCTTAAGCCGAAACGGTGTACGATCCCCTCGACCAGGAGAATGCTACTGCCCAGTATCTTTTGAGCATACCGGGCACGGACATTTTCAAATACGGTCAGATCAAAGAGTCCCTCTTCGTCTTCCAGTGTTAAGAACATGACCCGTCTGCCGCTTTTGGTGGGCGGCGTATGAATAATGATAACGCGTCCAGCGGTCTTTATCCTGTCTCCGTGGGATTTCCATTTTATGCCGCTGCTTTGAATAAATTGACGTCTTTGAAGATCTTGTCGAAAAGGGGCCAGGGCATGGATGGAGGTAGGGGCCTGCATCGCCCTCGATTCCGTTAAAAACAGATCAAGCCCTCGTTTATCCATGGGCACGCCGCCTTTCGTTTAAGGGGAGCCCCCGAAAGGCCCCGGCGATAGAGAGCCTTAGAGTGATCTCCTGAGGCAAGTTGACCCGAAGGCAGAAAGCCTTGATGCTGGGGAAAGGACCATTGCCTCGTTCTTTTAGGATTCGCTTACAGAAATTCGGCCCAAGTCCATTGATAGCGCAAAGTCCGATACGGATTCCCTTGTTTTCCGCCGTGTAGTCCTCATGGCTGGCATTGATGTGAGGAGGGCGTATCTCGATCCCGTTTCTTTTCGCTTCATTTAATATCACACTTTTGGGATAAGACCCCACATGTCCGGCATTGAGAAGCCCCAGATAGAATTCAAAGGGATAATGGGCCTTAAGAAAGGCACTCTGGTAGGTGATGTGGGCAAAGGAGGCCGCGTGCGCCTTGCAGAATCCGTAACCGGCGAAACCGGCAATCAAGGCAAAGATTTCCTCAGCCGTTTTTTTCGTATACCCTTGATTTGTAGCCCCTCGGATAAAAGATCCTTTGAGCCTTTCCATTTCTATGGCCGATCGATTTTTGGTCATTGCCCGCCGCAATCGGTCGGCTTCGGCCAGGCGGAATCCGGCGATATGATGGGCAACCTTTAAGACTTGTTCCTGGAAAAGGACGATACCGTAAGTTTCGTGAAGGATGGGGGCGAGGTCCGGATGGGAATAGCATACCGGCTCCCGGCGCTTTCGCCTTTGTACATAGGGGGTGACCATATCGCCCTTCATGGGACCCGGCCTGAAAAGAGAAATCTCGGCGATGATATCTGAAAATTTTTTGGGCTGGAGCCTGCCCAGCAGTTGACGTTGTCCGGGGGATTCCACTTGAAAAACGCCCACCGTGTCCGTCGTTCTTAAGAGACGAAACGTCTTCTCGTCATCCAGGGGCACGTCGTCAAGGTTTAAAAAAATGCCTTGCTCTTCAAGCAGCTCATTGGTTTTCTGAATGGCCGTATGCATCCGCAGGCCCAAAAGGTCCAGCTTTACCAACCCGAGTGCTTCCAGATCATCCTTGTCGTATTGTACGACCGGAAACCCTTTGCGAGATATCTCTACGGGCGCCCAAGCGGTCAAATTCCCGGGGGCGATGACCACACCGCCCAGATGGACGGAGAGCTGATAGGGGAGGCCGGAAATCCTGAAAGCGATTCCCAGGAGTTCCGATTCCCCTTTAAGAGGGGTATCTTTGAGTTCGGGAAGGCAATGAGCGGCTTCTCTGATTTGGGAACTTTTCAGATAATAGGGCAGAAACGAAGTCAACCGATCGATTGTCTCATAGGAATACCCAAAGGTCCGGCCGAGTTTGCGAACGGCCCCCCGGGCCCTGAAGGTGGGAATGGTCGCTACCATGGCGGCTTGGCCCGCATATTTTTCCATCACATAGTCGAGGACGTCGTCTCTTCTCAGGGCATCGAAATCAAGATCCACGTCCGGCATGTCTGAACGGCCTTCATTGAGAAACCGTTCAAACAAAAGATCGTGTTCCAAAGGATCTACACCCGCTAAGAGCAAATAGGTCACCAGAGACCCTGCGGCGGAGCCTCGTACCGTACAGCGAATTCCGCTTGACTTGGCAAAATCGACGATGTCTTTAACCAAGAGAAAATAGCCGGAGAGCCCCTTTCGCCGAATCAGGGCCAATTCCCGTTCCAGGCCCGTAATGGCGTCATACGTAGCCGGTTTATATGTCGCCGCCAAAGCGGAGAAGCAATGTCTTGCAAGTAAATGATCAGCAGAGTCTCCCTCGGGAAGTGGGTAAACGGGTGGATGCATCTGGTTTATCGGCAGTACCAGTCGGCAACGATCGGCGATCTTGGCGGCATTTTCCAGGGCCGTGCCGTAAGGAATGGCGGTTTGCATTTCCTTTTCTGTTTTTAAATAAAATTGCGGGCTGGGGACCCCTCGGATACGCCGATGATGAACGGTTTGTTGGATTCCGATGAGCCGTTGATGGATTTCGAAATCCGCTGGATCTAAAAAGGTCACCCCATTGGTGGCCACCAGGGCGACGTCTACGTGTTCGGCTAACCTTGCGGACGTGCTCATAAGGGACGGGTCATTTGGGAGGCCGTGGTTTTGAACTTCAACAAAAAGGCAGTCAGGGCCAAATATATGCTTGAGTCGTTCGAGCCAGTACCGCCCTTGGTCCAGGTTTCCCGTGGCAATGAGTTCGTGTAGTCTTCCGTCTCTGCCGCCGGTTAAGCAGATGAGCCCTCGGGAAAATCGGGCAAGTGTGTTTAGCGTACAGACCGGTTTGCCTCGCATACCTTTTGAATAGGCGGTAGAATAGGCTTCAGATAAAATGCGGCAGAGATTTTGATATCCCTCGAAGGATTCGGCCAGCAATATCAGTGCGGTTGCGCCGCTGATGGTGATTTCGGAGCCGAGAATCGGTTTGATGGCCTGGGATCTGGCGGCTTTGTAAAATCGGACCGCCCCGTAAAGACCATTTTTGTCCGTTAAGGCGATTGCCTCATATCCCCTCTCCTTTGCCTGGTGAACCAGGGCCTCGGGGGTAAACGTGCCGTAAAGAAAAGAGAAGGCACTATGTACGTGGAGATGGGTAAACATGATTTGTCGGCGTAAGGCATACGGCACAAGGCTTAGGGATTAATTTTTTCTTACCAGTCCGGCCATTATCCCAAGGATTCTAAAAGATCGGGAGTCCCCCTTTTTGAAGATCAGGGGCGCATATTTGGGATTGGCGGATTCCAGCCTAAGTTGATCTTGTTCCTGATAAAAATATTTCAAGGTCACCTCGTCATCAATGAGGGCGGCGACGATATCCCCGTTTTGAGCCTGGCCCTGGATTTTAATGATGACATAGTCTTTGTCTTGAATGTGGGCACCCACCATCGAGTCTCCTTTGACTCGTACGGCAAAGGTGTCCGCCTTGCCGAAAAAGTCTTTATCCATTCCCAGAGAATCTTCGATATTTTCAATGGCCAAAATGGGAGTGCCCGCCGCGATACGACCCACAACGGGTATTTTTCTTCCCGGGAGTTTATGGGCGCCGGCCAGGGTAATCCCCCGCCCTTTGCCCGGATGAACTTGAATGTAGCCCTTCTTTTCCAGGGCTCGTAAATGAAAGTGGGCTGTGTTGAGGGACTTGAATCCAAAGTGATCACACAACTCCCGAATCGTCGGTGGGAAGCCATATTCTGCTGCAAAATCAACGAGAAACGTAAATAATGCCGATTGCTTGGCGGATAGATCTTTCATGAAGTCCTCCCTAGAACGCAGTGAACATATGTTCTATGTTTTAGATTATAGAACATTTGTTCAATTGTCAAGGGGGAAATCTTATATTTACATACTTCCATGTATGATATATCGTATATACAATATATCGTTTATGGAGGTGGTGTAATGACGACCCAAATGATCGTTAGAATCGATCCTGACCTCAAAGCTAAAGTAAGCAGCTTTGCTAAGATAGAGGGCAAGAGCGTAAGTGAAATCGTCAGGAAGTTGCTCGAAGAATATGTAAGAACCCGGGATATCGATTTTTATATCGACAACCTGTGGGACCGTATCGGGGGTAAGCTTGAGTCAAGTGGATTTGGTCCACAAGATATTGAGCGATTTATTCGTGATGTGAGGACCAAGCCTTGATAGGGGTCGTGGTTGACACGAATGTTTTCGTTTCTTCTTTCTTTGGAGGGAATCCCAGAAAAATCATCGAGTACTGGAAATCGGGCCAAATTATTTTATGCCTTTCTCCTCCCATCGTCGATGAATACGTAGATGTGCTAAGACGTATGGGGTTACAAGATGAGCGTGAACTGGAGGAGTTGTTGAGCCTTTTCGCTCATGGCTTTCATACCTTGTTTACCGCCAAAACTCCGGAACTGAAAATTGTTGAAAAAGATCCTGAAGACGATAAATTTATCGAATGTGCAGTGGCATTGAATTCGAAATACATTATCACAGGAGACAAAGCCCTGAGAGAAGTCCAAAATTACATGGGCATTGAAATAATGGGTCCGAAGCGCTTCATCGCACAAGCAAAAAAGGGGCTAGCCCAAATTAGCTAGTGCCCATCCATAAATCAAGCAACCCCGCAGCTTGACGCCGAGATTGTGGAAAACGGCCATTTCTGGATGGAAAGCCAACCCGCCTTTTCAGGGCTCCCCAGCACGGACTTCCTTCGGCTTCGCTCAGGATAAACTCATCTTCCATGTACCGGCCAATGCCTCGTTTCTTGATCTTTCTTTCAAGCATAACGGCCTCACTC
>CAZHHS010000037.1:0-13548 GCA_964532395.1 uncultured Desulfobacterales bacterium
TAAGTACGCCTCATTCCTCAGGATTTGCGGCGCCTTGATCTTGAACTTTTTACTTAGCCATCCGAAATTTGATTTTTACGACCTGATCACATTTGAGCTCCTAGTGGAGGCCGATGGCATCCATCGGCCGGCGGAAAGGAGGTCCAATAGATGGCCAAGATACGGATTGCTGTCGTAGGTGTTGGAAACTGTGCCAGTTCATTACTGCAAGGGATCGCCTATTATCGACATAAAAAACCCGAGGAGGCAATCGGACTTCTCCATTGGGACATCGCCGGTTATAAGCCCTACGACATGAAGGTCGTGGCGGCTTTCGACATAGACAAGCGGAAGGTGGGAAAGGACGTTTCCCAAGCGATCTTCCAAGACCCCAACTGTACCACCGCCTTTTTCCCGGACATGCCCAAAACGGGTGTCAAAGTGAGCATGGGCAAGATCCTGGACGGCGTCTCCCCCCACATGAAGGTTTACCAAGACCGGCAAACCTTCCTGGTCAGCGATAGAAAAGAAGCCCTCAAAAAAGATATCATCCAAACACTCAAGAAGGCCGGTACGGATATCCTCTTAAACTATCTGCCCGTGGGGTCTGAAAAGGCGACCCGGTTTTACGCCGATTGTGCCCTCCAGGCGGGCGCGGGCCTCATCAATTGCATGCCCGTCTTTATCGCCAGTGACGCCGCATGGGCGGACAAATTCGCCAAAAAGAACATCCCCATCATCGGGGATGACGTAAAGGCTCAACTGGGTGCCACCATTACCCACCGGACCCTGGCCAACCTGTTTCGAAGACGGGGGGTCAAACTCGAACGGACCTACCAGCTCAACACGGGAGGAAACACCGACTTTTTGAATATGCTCGACCGGACCCGATTGACCAGCAAACGGACATCCAAAACCGAGTCCGTACAGTCCGTCCTGGCGCGAAAGCTGGATCCGGAAAACATCCATATCGGCCCCAGCGACTATGTGCAGTGGCAAAAGGACAACAAGGTTTGCTTTATCCGAATGGAAGGCAAACTCTTCGGCGACGTTCCCATGGACCTGGAACTCCGGCTGTCCGTGGAAGACTCGCCCAACTCGGGCGGCATCACCATCGATGCCATCCGATGCTGCAAACTGGCCCTGGACCGCGGTAAAGGCGGAGTTCTCTATTCGCCGTCGGCCTATTTCATGAAGCACCCGCCCCGGCAGTTCAACGACGATACGGCATACACCATGATGGAGGATTTCATCGCCGGCGAGCGGGAAGATTAATGCGTAAATAAACGCCTCATTGGTAGGTTGAACGGAAGCGAACCTTGCAAGGCTCCGGAAAACATTCCCACCGAAAACGCGCCGATAAGGGCTGGACCTTCTCCCAATGGGCCAAGACCCACACCCGAGGGCTCCTGGATCCGGTGGCCGGCCTGCTGAAAACCACCGACCTTCGGCCCAACACCCTTTCCATCGCCGGTTTGGCGGTGGCCGGGGCGGCGGGAATCGCCGTCGCCGGCGGTCACATCACCTTGGGCGCATGGTTCTTTCTCTTCTCCGGCCCCTTCGACGCCCTGGATGGGGCGCTGGCCCGGGCGGCCGGTCTGGAAAGCCGGTTCGGCGCCTTTCTCGATTCTTTTCTGGACCGCTACGCCGATGCATCGATCCTGCTGGGCCTTATCTACTGGGCGAGCCTCCGGGACCATCACGGCCTCGTGGTGCTGTCCGCTTTGGCCTTGTTGGGCTCGGTCATGGTCAGTTACGCCCGGGCCCGAGCCGAAGGATTGGGCCTTTCCTGCTCGGTCGGCCTGTTCACCCGCCTGGAGCGATTTATCGTCATGGTCCTTACCCTGTTCACCGGCCAGCTGCTCATCGGTATCACCGTGTTGGCCATCCTGTCGAATCTGACCGCCCTTCAACGACTGCACCATGTTTATCGCCAAACCGATCATTCCTGACGGCATCGGCGACATATCGCCACCGGAAGGGCGGAGCGTTGCCGAAGGCACCCATCGGATTATCAATTGACAAACCGCCGGGCTTCAGTCTACCTTGATGCATGTACCGGAAATTCCCCCGGGAAATCGGGCGGTCGCCGGTCTCCATATTTCTATTTAGGAGTTCTGACATGTATTCCAGAATGCTCATACTGCACTTTCCCAAGTCGGAAGTCGGCAAACCGATTGTCTGTCACTTGGCCATCGATTACAACCTGACCTTCAATATCCTCAAGGCCACCATATTGCCCCGCAAGGAAGGGGTTATGGTCCTGGAACTGGTGGGCAACCGGAAAGACTTCAACCGGGGGGTTCGATATCTCAAGGAGCATGGGGTCCAGGTCCAGCCGGTCGGACAGGACATCAACCGGGACAAGAACAAGTGTACCCACTGCGGGGCCTGTACCGCCGTGTGCCCCACCGGGGCCCTGACCATCAAACGGCCGGAAATGAGTGTCGTCTTCAATCGCAACAAATGTAGTGTTTGCGGGCTCTGCGTTGCCGCCTGCCCCCCGCGGGCCATGGAGATCAGTGTCGTGGGGAACCCGACCCTGAAATGAAAAAGACCGTGGCCGTTGCGCTCAGCGGCGGCCTGGATTCTTCCGTCGCCGCACTTCTCCTCAAGGAGACCCACCATCACGTAATCGGCCTCCACTTTTACACCGGCTTTGACGTCTCCGGCCCGGAAGCCCCCGATGGGAGTGGACTGCCCGCACCGATTCGGGCCATCGCCAGGCAAATCGGCATCGAATGCGTGGCCGTGGATTGCAGCGATGCCTTTCAACGGGAGGTGGTCGACTACTTCGTCGACGGATATGCCCGGGGAAAAACGCCCAGTCCCTGCGTGGTCTGCAATCAACGGATCAAATTCGATGTCCTGTTGGCAGAGGCCCGGGCCCGGGGCGCATCGTCCCTGGCCACGGGACATTATGCCCGGACCCGGCAAGGAGGCGGCGGACGGCGGTTGCTCATCAAGGGGGTGGATCGGGACAAGGACCAGTCCTATTTTTTGTCCCGCTTGACCCAAACGCACCTGCGGCAGGCCGTCTTTCCCTTGGGCGGACACACCAAGGCCGAGGTGCAGGCACTGGCCGACCGTGCCGGGCTGGCCACCTCCCGCAGCCGGGAAAGCCAAGAACTCTGCTTCGTCGACACCGACTCGTACACGGCGTTTCTGTCCCGGTACGCCGGCCTGCGCCCCAGTCCCGGTCCCGTGGTGAATCCGGCCGGGAAGGTACTGGGAGAACATCAGGGCCTGCACGGCTACACCATCGGCCAGCGCCGGGGCATCGGGATTCCCGGTCCCGCACCCTATTACGTAATCGCCGTGGATGTGAAGACGAACACCCTCGTCGTGGGACCCAAATCGGCATTGCTCTCCCGGCGGTGTCGGGTCCACAACATCAACTGGGTCGGCATGGACCCCCCAAAAACGCCGGTATGGGCGCGAACCCGTCTTCGATACCGGCATTCGGAGGCCCCGTCGGTCCTCTTTCCGGCCGCCGGTGACTGCATCGACGTCGTGTTCGTCCGGCCCCAGACGGCCGTCACCCCCGGTCAGGCGGCGGTCTTCTACCAGGGAGAAAAAGTCATGGGCGGAGGCTGGATTGCGTGACCCCCACGTATACCATCACCACGCTGGGCTGCAAGGTCAACCGGTACGAATCGGAGGCCATGGGAGAAGCATTGGAAGCTCGCGGATGGCGCCCCTGTGGGACCAAAACCCGGGCGGATCTTCTTGTCGTCAACACCTGCACGGTTACCGGGAAAGCGGCCGCCCAGTCCCGACAGGCGATCCGAAAAGCGATTCGCGCCCATGACCGGGCCACCATGGTGGTTACCGGCTGCGGCGCCCAGCGGGATCCACAGAGACTGGCGGCCATCCCCGGGGTCGACTATGTGGTGGGAAACAGCTTCAAGGCCGATGTGGCCCGCATTTCGCCCCATACCCGGCACTCGCCACCGGAGATCCGCGTGGCCGATATCCGCCGGGTGCGTCGATTCCAGGACCTACCCATAACCCGGTTCGGCGACCGGACCCGCTGTTTTGTCAAGATTCAAGACGGCTGCGACGCCTTTTGTTCCTATTGTATCGTGCCTTACGTGCGGGGGCCCAGTCGGTCATTGGCAAGCGCAACCGTGCACGAACGGCTGGGCGACCTCCAGGCGGCGGGATACGCGGAGGCGGTTTTGTGCGGCATTCACCTGGGACATTACGGACAGGACCTGACCCCCGCCACCTCGCTTCTGCAATTGCTCCGATCGGTGGACCGGCTGCCGAGGGCACCGAGACTACGGCTCAGCTCGATTGAACCATTGGAGTTGTCGGAATCCCTGATCGATCATGTGGCCCGTTCCCGGCGTCTGTGCCCGCACTTCCACATTCCCCTCCAAAGCGGAGACGATGCGATCCTTTCCGCCATGCACCGTCCCTATGACACCGCGTACGTGGCCTGGCTCGTTGACCGGATCAAGCGGACCCTCCCGGATGCCGCCGTGGGAATGGACGTACTGGTGGGCTTTCCGGGAGAAACCCCGGAGGCCTTCGAACGGACCTGTGCGCTGATCCGGCGGCTGCCGGTGTCTTATTTGCACGTCTTTCCCTATTCCCACCGGCAGGGAACGGCCGCGGCCGCCTTGCCCGATCCGGTGCCCCCGTCGATTATCAAGCAGCGCTGCACCCTCTTGCGAAAGCTGGGAGCGGAAAAACGCAAGGCCTTTTATCACGCCGCTATCGGGAGTACGGGGCAGGTCGTTTTCGAGGAACAGCGGGACCGGATCACCGGTCGGTTGAAAGGCTTTACGGGCAATTATATTCCCGTCATCATGGAGGGTAGGGTCGGCCGGTGCGGCCGCATCACCGAGGTCCGACTGGACCGGATTGAAAAGAATCGGGTGGTGGCCAAACCGCTCTCCTGAAGAGAGGCTTTACCGTAACGTTGTAAAAAACGTTAGGGTTTATTCACCTGTTTCGGTTGCCAAAAAGAAGCGCCACTTGCAAAACATGTCGGGGGGATGGGAATCGGGGGGAGCGAAGAGGCATTCCACCCGGATGCGCTCGTCGATTTGGCCGGCGAAATCCTGAAACTCCCGTCGGTGCATCTCTTTGCAATCGTATTCCCCCAACCCCCGCTTGAGCCGGGCCTGTTGGGTGGGACACGAAGGCACCGAGATGACCACCTCATCCGAGTGCTCCGCGATGTCATATCCCACCAGGATACACCAGGGAAAGTATCGCTGCGCTTGGACGAATCCCTTGAGCCCCCGCTCGGTAATCCGGAAACGCTTCATCAGGTCTTTGGCGGCCATTCCGGAGACCCGGCCCCACACGGCCTCGTTGATGCGTTCCGCCGTGGCCTGGTCAAATTGTTCGGCCACCTTGATAAACCAAAAGGCATCCACCACCCGGTAGTGCCACAGGAGAAACGCCAGATACTCCCGGAGTTCCGGTGCTTCCATCTTCTCAAAGATTCGCAAATCCATAATCGGCTGCGTCCCCCCTCGCCCGATTCGGGTATCAGGCAACCACCATGGCCTGCGCTACCTGGTCGGCCGCTTCTTTTCCAAACAGCAGCTCGGCCAAGGTCAACGCGAACTCCAGGGCGGTCCCCGGACCCTGGCTGGTCACACAGGCACCGTCCACCACCACCCGAGACGGGACCACCTGGGCATTTTTGAGCTGGTCGGTGAAACCGGGATAGCAGGTGGCTTTTTTTTCATCCAGCATTCCGTGATGTTCCAGCACCACCGCCGGAGAGGCGCAAATGGCGCCGTATAACCGGTTGCTCTCGTACTGCCGCTTCAGGAGCAACTCCAGGAGTCCGGAGTCACACAGATTCTGGGCCCCCGGCATGCCCCCGGGAAGTACGATCAGATCATATTCCTTGCCCGAGCATTCGGAAATCAACGTGTCGGCAACCAGGTTGGTGCCATGAGCCGCCGTAACCTGAAGTCCCCCCACCGAGGCCACCGTGACGGTGGCGCCGGCCCGGCGAAGTACATCGATAATCGTAACCGCTTCCAATTCCTCCGTTCCATCAGCAATGGGAACCAGCACTTCCTTCGGCATGCCCTGCCTCCTTTCCCCTGTCGCACAATTTACCGCTCCAAGCGGTCTCTTAGGTTTTCAGCATACGCGCAGAAACAGACCGCCGTCAATCGCAAAGTGCAAAAGGTCGGGTTGGAAAAAAGGGGCGCGCCCATTCCGCCCTCACGGCTATCGCGCTTGACTCTGTCCGCCTTCTTGCCTATGGTTTGCATTGATTCGACGTGAGCGGAACCCACACCCACCACCGCATGAGCGGCGCAGGCGTTTCCGTCGCCTCGGTAAGGACCCCGGCATGGCCAGATCCCGATCGTTGTTCTTTTTTCTCTGTTACCTCCTTTACTTTTGTTCATTTTGGATGGTCCTGGCCTATTTGCCCTTGTTGCTGAAGTCGTATCAGTTCTCGGACAGCCAACTCGGGTTTGCCATCGGATTGAAATCACTCTCCAGTATCTTGTTGGTACTTCCGTTCGGGGTCTTCTCCGACTATTTTTCTCCCAAAAAGATTTTGACCGTCGGTGCGCTTTGCTACACCGTTTATCTGTTTTTGTTGACCGTCTTGAGAGACTTTACCGGCGTGTGCTTCGCGCTGATCCTCGGCGGCGTGGGGGCCGCCACCGTCCGGGTGGTCTTGATGTCTCTCTATTTGAAACTGCAGACCGGGGCCGGGCGAGGCAGAGGGGTGGCCTTTCTTCAGGCCGGCGGATACCTCGGATTCGCCTTGGGACCGCTTACGGGCGGCTTCATCTACGACGCACATGGCGGGGTCGCCCTGGTCGCAACGGCCCTGGCCTTGGGGATCATCGTCATCGTTTTGACCCTGTTTGTCACGGACGTCCCGCCGGTGGTGTTCAGCTTCAAGGACTACAACCGAGACCTGAAGAAACCGGACATTTTGCTCCTCATTGCGGTGGTCTTTGTCCTGGGAACTCATTTCGGGGCGGAGCAAACCAGCATCAGCCTTCTGATGAAAGAGGTTATCGGTCTAAAAACCGTAGATATCGGCCGGGTCTTTTTTGTCCTCGGCATCTGGATGGCCATTCTGGTCCCGTTCGCGGGACGCCACCTGGATAAGAAAGACAGCGTCTTCGTCCTTTTGCTCCTGGGGCTGGTCATCTCCAGCGTCTTCCAGATCGTCACCGCCTTCACCCACACCTTTTTGGGACTGGTGATAGTGCGCATGATCCATACCGCAGGAGATACCCTGGCCATTCTGGAAACCGACGTGCTCACGGGACGGTTCTTTCCCGCCGCCCGCCTGGGCGGCAGTTCCGGCCTCCTGTTCTTTGTGCGAACGGCGGCCATATTCATGTTTGCCGCCGTTTCCGGATGGTTGAACCAGATATGGGGCTACAAAATCCCTTTTCTTGTCAATGGGATTATGGTATTGGCGTTTTCCTTAACCATCTTAACGTTACGAGGCAGGAATTCGTCGGGACGGACAGTGTGGCCCCGAAATCCGGCGGCCAATCTGCCGGGAGGAAAAGACCGTGGGTAACCAACAATGGCTGGTGCTGGCCACCCGGAACCCGGGAAAGACCAAAGAAATGGGTGAGCTGCTCACCGGATTTCCGGTGGTGATCAAGAACCTGGATGACTTTGGCCCCATCCCGGAGATCGAGGAGGATGGGTCCACCTTCGAGGAAAACGCCTATAAGAAGGCATCGTTTACGGCCAAGGTGTTGGGCCTGCCGGCCCTGGCGGATGATTCCGGTCTGGCGGTCCATGCCCTGGACGGCGCCCCCGGGATCTATTCGGCACGGTTTGCAGGACCCGGTGCCACAGACGAAGAAAACAACCGCAAACTGTTGGCCGAGATGACGGGTCGCAGTGATCGGTCCGCCACGTTCATCTGCGTCATCTCCATTGCCGTGCCTTGCGGGGTGGCCCTCACCTATGAAGGCCGGTGCGAGGGAATCATCGCCACGGCCCCGCAGGGGACCGAGGGGTTCGGTTACGACCCCCTCTTTTATTATCCCCCCCTGAATAGGTCGTTCGCCCAGCTTCCCCCGGTGGAGAAAAACGCTATCAGCCATCGGGGCAAGGCCCTTTCGGAAGTCCGGGCGGAATTCGATAAGGTTCTCACATGGATCCGGCAACATACATAACCATCGGCCTTAATTAGTGCATGTTCAGCTACTTGAAAGGGATGGACGGGCTTTTTCATTGACAGGACATCATCTCCGATATTAATGTCACCAATTTGAAACCACGTTTGATGGAGGGTATTCGATATGGCAAGAAACAGAGTCGTCATTACCGGATTGGGTGCTATCACACCGGTCGGTTCGAGAAACGACAATTTCTGGAATGCCGTTACGGAAGGCAAGTCCGGGGTGGATCTGATATCGCGCTTTGATACGTCTGCCTTCAAGACCCGCATCGGGGCCGAAGTACGGGACTTTGACCCCAAGGCGTTTGGCATCGCCCCCAAGAATGCCAAGCGAATGGATTTGTTCACCCAGTATGGGGTGGCTGCGGCATCCCTGGCGATCGAGGACTCAGGCTTGCAATTGGAAGCCTATAATGACCGCGTCGGGACAATGATCGGCACCGGCATCGGCGGGCTCATGACCCTGGAAGAGGAAAAGAAGCGGCTCATTGAAAGCCGGAACCCCTCCCGGGTAAGCCCGTTTCTCATTCCCATGATGATGCCCAACGCCGTCAATGCCCATGTGAGCATCATGCACAAACTGACCGGGACCAGTCCGTGCATCGCCAACGCCTGCGCCACCGGCGTCTATACACTGATATACGCCACCAAGGATGTCGCCCTGGGGGATTTCGACGTCATCATCGCCGGCGGTAGCGAGGCCATTCTCACCGAAATCGCCGCCAGTTCGTTTGCCAATATGAAGGCCTTATCCAGGAGAAACGATGATCCCCAGCGGGCCTGCCGACCCTTTGACAAGGACCGGGACGGATTCGTCATCGGAGAAGGCGCCGGGGTCCTCGTCATTGAAAGTCTGGATCACGCCTTGGCCCGAGACGCCAAGATCTATGCCGAGATCGTGGGATATACGACCAATACGGACGCCTATCATATCACGGCACCGGACCCGAATGCCCGGATGGTCAAAAAAGCCATCCAGGACTCCTTGCAAATGGCCGGGCTGGAACCCAAAGACGTGGATTACATCAACGCCCACGGCACCTCCACGCCCTTGAACGACAAAGCGGAAGCGTCGGCCATATCCGAGGTGTTCGGCGATTACAAGGTCCCCGTGAGTTCCACCAAATCGATGATCGGCCACCTCATCGGCGCCGCCGGGGCCGTGGAAGCGGTAACCTGTGCATTGGCCATGGATAAGCAGATCATTCCGCCGACCATCAACTACGAAACCCCCGATCCCGAAATGGACATCAACGTGATCACCGAACCGACGCCGGCGGAGTTGAATATCGTGATGAACAACTCCTTCGGGTTCGGCGGCCACAACGCAGTGATGGTCTTGAAAAGATACCAGGGATAAGGGTGGGCGTTACGAGGCGTTCGGATCCAGGAGGGCGCGGACCTGGGCCGGCGTGGCCGCGCGGACGAGCAGTTTTTTTGTTCGGCTCTTGTGTCCCGAGACCATCTCCACCTGGGCCTTTTTCACCTGGAGGGCCCGGGCAAAAAACTCGCGACACATCTTATTGGCGGCACCCGCCACCGGCGGTGCGGTCAGCTTCACTTTCAGCCTGTCGCCTTGCAGGCCCACCACCTGGTTTTTCGCCGCCCGTGGTTGTACCAAGACCTTGATCCAGACCCCGTCCGCGGTTTCCCCTGTCCACGCCGTCGATTCAGTCATGGCTTTTCCCGACAGACCCCCCGCCGCAGGCCCGACTTCCTGTCCCGGCGGCCTGAACCGGCCCCTTACCTAGGCCCCCTTACCCTGTCTGATCTGATCGATCACCCCGGTGGAAGAAACCGCTTCCGTGATGGGGATCAAGACCACCCGCCCCCCCAGACGTTCCACCGCCGCCTTGCCCCGGACCTGGTCACAGGTGTAGTTGCTGCCCTTGGTCAGAATATCCGGGCGGAGTACTTCGATAACCGACTTGAGCTGGTCGGCCGAAAAAAGCATCACATAGTCCACGGAATCCAAGGCACTGATGATTCGCAGCCGCTGTTCCGCGCTGATGATGGGCCGCCCCGGACCCTTCAGACCTTGAACGGAGGCATCGTCGTCCACGGCGACAATCAATACGTCCCCCATTCGCCGGGACGCCGCCAGGAACTTGACGTGCCCCACGTGGAGCAAGTCGAAACAGCCATTGGTCAACACCACGGTGCGGCCCTGCGCCCGGTACTGATCCACAATGGGCACCAGGTCTTGAATGGTCCGTTTCTTTGCCGTCAAAAAATCCGTGGTCTCGTCCATGGCCGCCTGGAGTTCTTCCCGGGAAACCGTGGCCGTACCCACCTTCCCCACCACGATTCCACCGGCGGTATTGGCCAGGGCCGCCCCTTCCGGAAAGGGATGTCCCGTGGCGACGGCCAGCCCCAGCACCGCCAAGACCGTGTCCCCGGCGCCGGACACATCGAACACCTGGCGGGCCCGGGGGGGGATACGGTAAGGAGGGGTATCCGGTTGAAACAAGACCATGTCCTCTTTTCCACACGTAATCAACACCGTCTCCACGTCTGTGTCCTGCAACAATTTCGTTCCCGCTGCCGTCAGGGTCTCGAAATCGACCACTTCGATGCCCGCCGCCAGAGACGCTTCCCGCTTGTTGGGCGTAATCGCCGTGGCGCCGGCGTATTTGGTGAAATCGAGGCCCTTGGGGTCGACGATCACCGGCAGGTTTCGCCGTCGCACCGCGTCGATGATATCTCGTAACAAGGCACGGGTCAGCAGGCCTTTGCCGTAATCGGAGATCAAGACGATATCCAAACGGTCCAGCTTTTCCTCCAGACAGGCGATAAGCCGGTGGTGATGGGCCGACGATATGGGTTGAGTGGTTTCCCGGTCGATGCGCAGTACGTGCTGGTGCCCGCCGATAATGCGTGTTTTCCGGGTGGTTTGTCTGGCCGGATCCCGTATCAGGGCCGCCACGTCCACCGAGCGGGATGCAAACATCTGCGTCAACAAGTCACCGTTGGCCCCGGCACCGATCACCCCGGCCACCGCGACGCGGGCCCCCAGGGCCACCAGATTGTTGACCACATTTCCCGAGCCCCCGAGGGTCACACTGTCCCGGAGTACCGACACCACCTGTACGGGGGCCTCCGGGGAGACCCGCTCCACCTTGCCCCAGACATATTCATCGATCATCAAATCACCGATGACCAGAACGCGGCACTTGTCAAATCCGGCTATATCCATTGGTAATCGTCTCTCCCCATCGGAAACATTTATTCCTGGCCGAAAGTCGCCGCATAGCGCGCCCAGAATCCGTCTTGGGTAAAGTAGTGCTCCTGGGTGCCGTATTGCTCGACGGCATAGGCGGCGCAAACCACTCCCAGTCGGGCGGCACTCAGCAGATCCCGACCCAAGGTGAGCCCTTTGACGAGCCCGGCACGATAAGCGTCCCCGGCACCGGTCGGATCGCGCACCTGGGCCACCGCTGCACTGGGGAGGGTAAACCGGCCTTCCGGGGTGGTGAGTACCGAGCCTTCCTCCCCCAGGGTGGTCACGATACCCCCGGTCCGAGACAGTATCTGGTCTCGGTCGAGTTTCGTAGCCCGTACGATCATTTCCAACTCATAGTCATTGGAAATCAACAGTTGGGATCCCGTAATCATATCCGACAGCTGGTCACCCGACAGGGCCGGAATCGACTGGCCGGGGTCGAAGATGAAGGGAATCCCGCGATCCCGGCACACATGCGCATAGGACACCATGTCTTCGATGTTACCGGGAGCAATGATAAAGAGGGCGTCGTCGGGAACGACGACATCAAAGGTAAACAGGGAGGGATGCTTCATGGCCCCGGGATTGAAACCGGTAATCTGGTTATCCATCCGGTCCGTGGTGATATAGGCGCCGGCGGTGAACTCTTCCGGGATGTGGCGGATGTGGTCGGTCGGGATGTCGTTTTTCAAAAGCCATCGGCCGTACCGTTTGAAATCCTTGCCCGCCGTAGCCAATATGTAGGGACTTTCCCCCAGCAACGACAGGGTATAAGCGATGTTTCCCGCCGTCCCGCCGAAGTTTTCCTGCAGCCCGTTGACGGTAAAACAGACATTCAACACATGAATCTTGTCCGGCAGGATGTGGTCCTCAAACTTGCCGGGGAAGTCCATGATCCGATCGTAGGCCAGCGACCCGGAAACAAATACCTTCATCTTCGCCTCTTTCCTTCAACCGCGGTCGGCCGCACGGACCGGCGCCCGGCTGCCGCTTTTAACCCTGAAACCCGCCTCCGCCGTCGGGCAGGACAATCGCCCAGTTATCAAAAAGCCGGTTGTATCGGATCAAGTGGACGGAGTCGTCTTTACACCGGACCCGAAAATAGTTGTTCACGTCCGTGGCGTTGTCGCGGTCCGTAGCGTACCAGCGGTCGATGATTCTGACAACCTCATAGTGTTTTCCCTCCCACTGAAAGGCCCGGGGGGACTCATTGGCGGCAAACCCTTCATAACACTGAACGGTGATGACCGCATAGCGCCGTTCCTGCGTTTTCAGATATGCCACCAGTCCGGAGACGGCATCGGCAATGTCTAAAAAGCAAAACCGGTAGGACTCGTATCGCCGTCCGTAGGGATCGGCGATTCCCCGGGTCCTCGAACCGTAGCGGGCAAAATGTCTCAGCAACAAACACCGGCCCCGGGCCTCGGGATAGGCGGTCACCAGTTCATCCCGGTGGGTCTTTTCCATGACCAGAATCAAGTCCGCCCAATCCAGCAGTACGGAAGACACCAGCTTCGCCCGGTGGGCGGAAAGATCGACATCGTGCTCGCGGGCCGCCTTTTCCGCCAGCGGGGTGACCCTGTTGCCCGGCAGTGCCGCCAGGCCGGCGGCGTCGACGGCGATGTCCTCGAGGGCTTCCCGCTGAACCAGGTCCGCCATCAATGCCCGGGCGAACGGGCTTCGGCAGATATTCCCGGTACACAAGAACAAAATATTCTTGATCGGTTTCAACTCGGCCTTTTCTCCACCTCATCTCAAACGGACGCCGAACCTGCCGTTCCGCCCGACCATCCACGCCCAGTCAATTCATCCTTCCGACACCCTCAACATGGATCAAATCGTAAAAAGCTGGGTTAAGCCGCCCCGCGGCTTCCTGTCGGCAACAAAGTTCTTACCGGTTGTTTGGAGACGAGCGCTTTGCATAAGATCTTCTCACTCCCTGCATGGACCTTTTGACCCATGTATGAACGCGTTCGCTAAATCATAAAAACTCGGCCTGACGGCCTCAAACAGTTTATGATTTGCCCACTTGCGTGGGCCGCTCTCTTGTTCAAATGGGTGCCCCAAAAGATCCATAATGGTCGCTCGAAGAACTTATACAAAGCGCTCGTGATACCTTCCGGTAAACATCCGGACGCGGATTTCGTTGGAAGCTGAAGTAGGCCCCCGCGGTTTCCTGTCAGCAACGAACTTTATC
>CAZHHS010000038.1:0-1158 GCA_964532395.1 uncultured Desulfobacterales bacterium
GGGCTCAAATGCAAAGGCTGTCCAAGGCCGATTTCGAAATCACCGAGTTGTTCAAGCTGGGTGACGACGGCTTCTCGGGTCAGTCGCTCCTCCGCGCCAACGTTGTTCAAAGCCCTCAGAAAAATGCGTGTGGCAATATATCCTTCCAACGAACCGAACGTCGGCTTTGCGGCAGGGTCCCAGGCACTGAGGGCCCGGCGGTATTCGGCAACAATGGGCAGGTCCGATTCGAAATGGGGAACCACTTGGGTGATAATCACATTGTCCCCAAATTTTCCCAAGTGTCCGGCCAGGGGCTTTCCCCCCACAAAAGAGACATTTAGAAAGAGGGCGTTAAGACCGCTTTGTTTGGCAAGGGTGATGAACACGCCGCATGGCGCATAGGCTCCCACCATGATAACCGCCCGCGGTTGGGGGTTGGCGATGACCATGTCTGCCAAGGCGTTTTCGACTGCCAATGTATTCCTCTCATACCGGCTATGGATAATTCGGGTTTCGTCGCCGAGTCCATGTTTCTTGAGGGCCGCCATGCCGCCGGCATATCCTGCGTCTCCATAGGCGTCCCGCTGAGTGAAAAAGGCAATTTCGTTGGGTTTAAGTCGGCCAAACTCGATGAGGGCATTAACCATGGCACTGGTTTCCTCGGCATAACTTGCCCTATAGTTCAAGACGTAGCGGTCTGGTGGGTTTCTCCTTAGAACGCCGGCCCCGGTAAAGGCCCCAAAGAACGGGGTTTTACTTGCATTGGCGATCGGAATCGCGGCGACGGCGGTCGGGGTACCCACATTTCCGATAACGGCGAGCACCTGCTTTTCCTCAGTCAACTTCCGCATGTTGGGGGCGGTGCGAGACGGCTCATAGCCGTCGTCCAGTGAAATCAGGGAAAACGCCTGACCGCGAAATCCGCCGGTCCGATTGGCTTCGCTTAAGGCACTTAAGACTCCCGACCGCATATTAATGCCCAAAATTGCGGCAGGACCGGTGAGCGCCGTCGACATTCCCAGCACGATGCCGTCCGCAGCCGTGGCCCGGCGGGGGGAGGCTGCGCCTCGCGACGGAAGCGGGCAGTGCCTCCAACCGGGTCGCCTTCAGCGTCGAAGACACCGGCCCCGGGGTCGAGGAGGGGATGCGGGAGAAGATTTTCAACCCGTTTTTCAC
>CAZHHS010000038.1:1168-6741 GCA_964532395.1 uncultured Desulfobacterales bacterium
GCTGCGGGCAATCCGGCCAAAAAAATAAAGATGAAGATCCAAAAGAGGCCCCGGTTCCTCAGGCATCCGCGTAGATTGGATGCTTTCGGCGTGCCGGCGCTTCCCATTCGTTTTCCCGTCCGACGAATCGGTCCGGTGAGGGATTTTAGGTGCTGGAAGACGAAAACAGTGCGGTCTTTCATAAGTCCTCCCTCAAGTATGTAAAGGGCAAAATGGCGGAAACGCCGGGTTGACCTTGTTTGAAACAAAGCAAGATCCATGCCGCTTTTTCGATGGCGGGCGTCTGAAAGGACCGTGCGGGCTGATGCGAGGAACTGCTCCGGACTTGTTGAAGATGAGGCCGGATGATTTGCGATGCGGTGCTATGGTGACAAGGTTGGTAGGCACGCGGGGATTTGAACCCCGGACCTCTACCGTGTCAAGGTAGCGCTCTCCCCCTGAGCTACGTGCCTGCGCAATGTCATTCCATACCTTCGCTTTCGTGCCGCTGTCAAGTGCTAAGGGCTCACGCAAAAATAATTTCACATTTTGCCATCTCGGCTTCAGCCCATCTTTGACCGATGCCTCATTCGCAAAATCCTCGAAATAGCTTGCTATTACTGCGGTTTTGTTCAATCGGATCGGCCAAATCCGAACCAAATCCGAGCGCCCACTCTGTGAAATTATTTTTGCGTGAGCCCTAAATATTCGATGTGTCAGGATCGGCTGGCGCCCGGAGTATGATCGGTCAGGACACAGGGGGGGTATGGTCTTCCTGTAAGATGTTTAGGCCTCGGTAAATGTATTGCAATCCCGAGATGATGGTGAAACCGGTGGTGAACCAAAACAAGGTCAATTTGATCTGACCAATCGGCGGCAGCTGGAAAGCCGCAAGTACGGTAGCCACGGTCGTGATTTGGGCCACCGTGGTCAGTTTGCTCAAAATGGACGGCTTGGCTTCGAAGCTTCGATCCATTATGTTCAACAATCCGATGCCAAAAAGAATCAACACATCCCTGGTGATGACTATAACAGTCACCCAGCCGGGAATCATCCGCTGAATGGCCAGGGTGATGAACGCCGTTGTTAAGAGCAGCTTGTCCGCCGTGGGATCAAGATAGGCCCCGAGCGTGGTTTTACGTCGGAATACCCGGGCGATCAAGCCGTCCAGGCCGTCGGTGACCGCGGCTAAAACAAAGAAAAACAGCGCCCACCCGAAGAGATGTCGAATCAGGCAAATGGCAAAGATCGGGGTGATCAGTATCCGGGCGAGGGTTAACGCGTTGGGGGCATTTATCCGGAGCGTGATTTCTTTCATGATCGCCGACGGCAGTCCGAATAGCTATTTACGATTATCCGAAATACGCAAGTTCATGCCAGGACCTGACCCCTGCTTCGCCCCGTGCGCTACGCATCCCCGCTTTTTGTTTACCAAGCCAAGGGCGCCGTTCCTATCGATTCTCGGCGGTTCTCGACAGGGCCGTTTCCCTTGGGAGTCAGGTCAAGGGTTATCGTGTCGCGGCCGACTTCGAGGACATTGATGCCAAAACGGTCGAAGTTCTTAAGCACCAACTCCTCCGCCAGGCCCTCAGCGGTACCCTGAATTTCTACATCGACTTGGGCGTCGTCCGTCCGGATTCCCCGCAAATAGACGTTTTTTGTGCCGGTAATCTCGTCTTTGAGTGTTTTGCGCAACTGGACGAAATCGGCATATTTGTCAATCCCTGTCACAAACAGCTTCACCACCGTCGTTTGCCTGGTTTCTCCTCTCCAGCTTGCCGATACCTGCCTGATGAGTTCTGAGGATATATCCGATGTGGCCAGACCCAAGGCCTTGGTTCCTGCGATCGTTTCGTCATCGTGCACGGCTGCATTGGTCGCCTGGAAGGAACCGACGGCAGCGCCGCTGTTTACCTGCAGTACGCGGAGCGACAGACGCGCTTCCACCGCGTGCATTCCTGTTCCAGACACGTTGCCCGTTCGTTCGGCAACCGCAGTGCCCAATACCGCGATGTCCGCGCCGACTTGTGCCGCCCAGCGAAGGGCCATTTCATCGGTCGGTCTGGTAACTCCAAAAGGTTCTTGGGGGGTCTCCAGATCGTTCCCGCTGTCCACCTGCAAGACCGTAAAACCCCGTCCTTCAAATGCCCGCCGTAACCCTGCTTCTACGGTTAACATGGGGTCTGTGATTGCGTCCTGTTGCCAGGTAAAATGCGGCACGGGCCATCCTACGTTCTTCTCGGAAAGCAACAGGATGATTTTCGGCAGATCTGTTTCCGATGCCAGTACCCCTATGGACTCCAGTTTGTTGCGAACGGTGTTCGTCAATACCGTCACTTCCACGACGACGCGATACAACCTGCCAACCTTGGATTCGGTAAGGACCTTGTAATTTTGAATGAATGCCTCGGACTGTGAAAAGATGTGGGCACTGAGCGACTGGAAATGACTGACCACCGCCGTGGGGGACAATAACCGCTGGGTCTCCTGTTCGACGGCATCCCACAGACCTGACTCGATCGCTTCGTCCCTGGCAACAGCCACGTTGCCCCCACGGATCTTCCCCGTACCGACGGCCGACAACTGTTTGGTCATTTCCGAATGTTGCGCCCCGGGCGCACCTGTCGGCCAAGCCAGGAAGCACGTCCCGATCAAGAGGCAAAAAAATATACGGACTTTCAATAAAGACATGGTTTTGTACCTACCCTCAGCACGGATGAAATCAACATCACAAAAACTCGGCCTGGCGGCGTAACCTGATTTATGGATGGTCCTAATCTAACACAATGGCTACCTTGCATTCCTTTAAAAACTCGAGATTCTTCGACCTTCCCTGAATGGTTGCCGCATCCGCGTTGCTGACCACAAAGTCACACCGGTATGGCCCTTGGGCGCGGAGGGCCCTGACCAGCAATGGGGCATTTCCCAGCCGGGGGCATGCTTTTCCCGTCTCCAAGTCCTGCGTGTAAAAGACCATCCCCTTCTGAACGGCGAACTCACGGCTTACATATGCGGGGCCATATACCTCCTCGCCATTTTCGCTCAAGATTTTTGGAGACATGCATGGCCGGGCGGTCAGCCCCCGGGCATCAAGGAGGAGGCCGGTGTAGGGCTCACTTTTTTCACCGACGTTTGCAGGGGAAAGGTCTGCCGACTGTTGCTCATTACCGGCAGGTGGCTTCAACGTCCTGATTTGGGGCACCGGTCGGATGTCCGACGGAAGTGCCAACTGGGCAAAACCCCCTTTCATATTGAAGGCCAAAGTTAATTCCACGGCCCCGTTCGAAAGGTATTCCCTCTTGACGATTTCCGCCTTTCGGACCATGCCTTCAAGTTGGTTACAAACCATGGATCCGTCTTCGGTAAGATCGGAAACCCGGCGGGACGAATCGATTCGCACCGACTCGATGGTCGAAAAGAGGTTGGAAAAAGACAGGGACTGTCTGTGAGGGACATCGTGGTCCTTTTCCTTTGATTCTATCCGGTGTTGCCGGTCCAGTCCGGCTAGGTCCGGCCCGGCGATTTCGGCCACATAGATGACCCAGCGAGACCAATTGATGCGGCCGGGTGAGTCGAGTGTTTCAACTACCTCCGCCGGGGATGCCGCTAAGCCATTCCAAGGGGCCGCCAATGCGAAAGCCACCAGGATACCGACCGGTATCATCTTCACCCTTTTGACCCAAAGGCTTGCTGAGGGTGTGTATCCGTTCTTTGTCAAAGGTCCCTCTTTTAGGCAGTCACACGGGAGGTTTCGTCGGGCGGCGTTTCACGCGTGATCGACATGTTTCCGCCACAGTGTATTTCCCGGCCGTGCTGCAAAAAGCAGATAATGCGATTGACTGCTTCCACGTAGGCCCGCGCACTGGCTTTCAGAATATCGGTGCTGGACCCCCGGCCAAGGGCACGAAAGCCCTCTCGGGAGACCCAAACCGTAGCCACGCCTATGGCTTCCTTGGTTTCCGTCACCGCATGGACTTGGAATTCTTCCAGTTTGTGATCAATTCCCGCAATCTTGTCAATAGCCTTGAAAATGGCGTCGATGGGCCCGTCGCCCTGGCAACTGGCCTCCAAAATGATGTCACCCTTCCTTAGCCTCACCTTGGCTTCGGACGAAGCGCCATTCCCGGTGGTTATCCGATAGGTTTCCAGGCTGTAGGTAGCGCGGTCGGTAAACTGGGAAAAGATAACGTCTTGAACAATGATGTCTATGTCCTCGTCGTAGACCTGTTTCTTTTTATCCGCCAAGGCCGTGAAACGCTCATGGACGGCCTTAAACTCCCCCTCTTCCAAGTCGTAGCCCAACGCTGTCACTTTACTTTTCAATGCATGCTTTCCCGATCGAGCGGTCAGAATCATGGTATGTTCGGTAATCCCTACATCTTCAGGCCGCATGATTTCATATGTGGCCCGATCTTTCAGTATGCCGTCCTGGTGTACCCCCGATGAGTGGGCAAACGCGTTGGCCCCTACCACAGCCTTGTTGGCCTGAACCATCATGCCCATTAACCGGCTGACCAGTCGACTGGTCCTGGTGATTTCCTGCGTGTTGACCGAGGTCGAAAAATCGAAATAATCCTTTCGGGTCCGGATGGCCATTACAATCTCCTCCAAAGATGCATTTCCCGCCCGTTCTCCCAATCCGTTCATTGTGCACTCCACTTGCCGGGCGCCGTTTTCAATGGCTGACAATGTATTGGCCGTAGCCAGTCCCAGGTCATTGTGACAGTGCACGCTCAATGTACACTGGTCGATGTTGGTAACGTTGTCCATGAGGTGACGAACCAGCATCCCGTATTGACTGGGGACGGCATAGCCCACCGTGTCCGGAATATTCACCACGGTAGCCCCGGCGGCAATGACTTGTTGCACCACTTCGGCCAGGTAGTCGGGGTCGGTGCGGGAGGCATCTTCCGTGGAGTATTCTACGTCCGGACAGAGGGATTTGGCAAACTTCAACGCCTCGAGTCCCCGTTCCAATGCTTTTTCACGGTTGAGTCCGAATTTTTTTTCGATGTGGACGTCCGAGGTACCAAGAAACACATGGATGCGCGGGTGCTCTGCTTGGCGTATAGCCTCCCATGCCCGTTCGATGTCCTGGGGGACCGCACGCGCCAAGGCGACGATCGTCGGCCCTTTCACCTTTTCAGAGATCATCTGAACGGCGTCGAAGTCTCCCGGTGAGGAAATCGGAAAACCGGCTTCGATGGCATCAACCTGGAGGCGTTCCAGTTGCAAGGCGATTTGCAACTTTTCTCGGGGGGTGAGGCGGGCCCCAGGAATTTGTTCTCCGTCTCTCAAGGTCGTGTCGAAGATGAATATGCGTTCCATAATCTGTGTCTCCCTTTCTTATCAAAATTTTAATAAACCGCCAGGCGAAATGCGGGCTACGCAAAAAAAAAGCCGCAGGTTTTAACGCCTGCGGCCTTTGATTCTCTTTTTTATACTTTGACTACCGCAGGCAAACCACTCCAAGAAGGAGTCCCAGTAGGAGAGACAAGCCCAAAGGTAATAGAAAGGTGTGATGGCTTATACCGATCATATATTAAGAAAAGCATGAGTGATGAGTCGTGTCAAGCTATTTTTGAACAAAAAAC
>CAZHHS010000038.1:6841-9314 GCA_964532395.1 uncultured Desulfobacterales bacterium
GGATACTATACGGCGGATGCTGTGGAAACCACAACCACCCTGGCATCCAGAGCCTGCCAGGCGGGGGCGAAAATCTTTAATCTCATGAGTGTTGAAGATGTGATCATCCGCAAGTCCGAAAGCCCCGAATCGACGGAAGTAATCGGTCTGGTGGTCAACTGGACCGCAGTGGAAAAGGCCCAGCTTCATGTGGACCCCTTGACGGTACACGCGCGCTTTACCGTGGATGCCACCGGTCACGCCACCGAGGTTATGCATCTCATAGAAAGGAAGTCGGGTGCGGCACTTCTGACGGAAACCGGAAAAGTGGTAGGAGAAAAATCGCTATGGGCCGACGTCGCGGAGCACTCGACGCCGGAAAACACCCGCGAGGCCTTTCCCGGGGTTTATGTGGCGGGTATGGCGGCCAATGCGACATTCGGCTCCTATCGGATGGGTCCCATCTTCGGCGGTATGCTCCTGTCCGGTAAGAAGGTCGCCCGGATCATCAACGAACGGTTGGCCGGGTAGCCGTTGTCAAGCCGCTTTCGCTCCGTTGTCGGTGCTGTCACTATGCACCATCCGACCCGAAATTTCAGTCCCGTTACTCAAATTGACCGCAGTGGCGGACCGACATACCGGAGTTTGGAATGATTCCCTCGCAAGAGAAGTTGCCAGCCGATTATATGCTGGTGCCTGCCACGGAAATCTCCGCCCGGATTACCACCTTTCAGCAACGTCTATCCGAGGCTGACCTCGACGGAGCGGTGGTTTTGGACGGGGTTAATCTCTTCTACTTTGCCGGTACCCGTCAGCAAGGGCTGCTGTTTATCCCGCAACGGGGAAGGCCGGTCTTCTTCGTGCGGCGGAGTCTGGAAAGAGCCCGCCAAGAGAGCCCGGTAGAATTGCTCATGCCCGTTGCCCGATTTGAAGAGATTCCGCCCTGGATTGCCGGGGCGGGCTATGGGACATCCAAGCTGGGGCTTTCCTATACAGCCGTACCCCTTTCCATTTATCGAAGGTTGCAATCGATTTTTCCGCACACGGAGTTCCAAGATATCGGGCCGACCTTGGCCATGGTGCGGGCCGTCAAGTCCGCTTACGAAGTGGCGCTGATGCGTGAAGCCGGCATCAGACACGGGCAGATATTTGCCGAGATTCCCGGCCTGGTGTCTCCGGGTATGACGGAATGGCAACTCGGTTCGGCCATTCACGGAGAAATGTTGAAGCGTGGATTTACCGGTCTTACGAGACTGGCCACCTTTAACAGTGAACTCTTTGCGGGGGTGGTCAGTTTCGGAGACTCCGGCAATCATCCCACTGCGTCCGTCGGGCCGGACGGTCTGCTGGGCCTTGGCGCGGCCTTTCCCCTACTGGGCGGAAGCCGAAGCCTCCGCCATGGGGAGATTATATTCGTTGACAGTGGCTTTTCTTACGGTGGTTATTACACTGACATGACGCGGATCTTTTGCCTGGGTCGGCCGCCGGATGCGGCCCTGGATGCCCACGGTATCTGCCTGGAGGTTCAAGAAGCGGTGCGAAAACGCCTCAAACCGGGGGCAGTTCCCGGGCAGATATACGAGGAAGTTTACGAAACCCTGCGCCGAGATCAGCTCCGAGGTCAGAACCAAGGTCAGAGCCAGGGTCGGGGGGCGGAAGAAAACTTTATGGGCTATGGGAGCAATCAAGTGCCCTTTCTCGGGCACGGCATCGGTTTGGAGGTCGATGAGTTCCCGGCCATCGCCAAAAAAATCCGTGTACCCCTGGAAAAGAACATGGTTGTCGCCGTAGAACCCAAAAAGGGCCTTGCCGGCGTCGGCTTGGTGGGTATTGAAAATACCTTCCTGGTGACCGATCAGGGGGGAGAAAAATTGACCATCGGGGAAGATGACATCGCCGCTCTGTCCTAAAGCATATTCATCGGGTCCACGTCGATGATCAGCCGGATTCCTTTGCGGGGCATTTCCTGTGCGGTTCGTCGCCGGAGGGTTCGGGCGACCTGATGCAAAGAATCCACCTGGGTCCCCTTGAGTAAAAGTTGCCATCGATATCGGTCCTTTATCCGGGAAAGGGGGGCCGTGACCGGTCCCAAGAGTTGGATGGACTCTGGTCCGCGGGGATGATCGGAGATGACTTCCCGGCAGATTTCACCGGTCCGGCGGGCGTAGCGGGCCGTTCGGGTCTTGTCTTTTCCGGTGATAATGACCTGCATAAGGCGGCAAAAAGGAGGGTAGAGTGCCGATTGTCGAAACCCGATCTCCTGGTTGAAGTAGGCCCGGTAGTCCTGGTCTTTTGCCGTCGTGATACAGAAGTGGTCCGGATTGAAGGTTTGAAGGATGACCCGTCCCGACCGTTCGCCCCTCCCCGCCCTTCCGGCCACCTGGGCAAGTAACTGAAAGGTGCGCTCGCCGGAACGAAAATCGGGGAAGTTGAGCGAAAGATCTGCGCACAGAATGCCCACCAGCGTGATATTCGGATAGTGATGGCCTTTGGC
>CAZHHS010000038.1:9414-13500 GCA_964532395.1 uncultured Desulfobacterales bacterium
GATCTGCGCACAGAATGCCCACCAGCGTGATATTCGGATAGTGATGGCCTTTGGCCACCATCTGGGTGCCGATGAGGATGTCGGTCGCCCCCTCTTTGAGATTTCTGAGAATCTTCACCAAGCTACCTTTGCGCCGGGTTGTGTCTCGGTCCATGCGGTCCACCCGAGCTTGGGGAAAGAGGGCTTCTATCTTGGTCTGTACCTTTTCGGTCCCCGTTCCGATGGGGATGATTTTGGGGTTTCCGCAAACCCTACAGGGGGCGGTGTGGGGGGCTGTGTGACCACAGTAATGGCATTTGTAGGCATTGGCTTGCCGATGAAGCGTCATGGTGACTTCGCAGTATTTACACCGTACGGGAGCGCCACAGGACAAGCAGGCCGGACAATTGGCAAAGCCTCGGCGGTTCAAGAATAGCAATATTTGTTCTTTTCGCGCCAGTGTCTCTTCTATAGCCGTTTTGAGGATGTCCGTGATAAAGGGCTTGGCCCGTCCGGAACCGGTTGTGGGTCTTAGGTCCACCACCGTTACACCTGCCATGTCCCGGTTTTCGATTCGCCTGTTAAGTTCCAGGCCCTGAAACTTTTTGCCCAGCACATTGTAATACGACTGTAAGGAGGGTGTGGCCGACCCCAAAACAGCGATGGCATCCTGCTGTTTTGCCCGCACCACGGCGAGGTCCCGTGCGTTATACCGACAGGTGCTTTCCTGCTTGTAGGATTCGTCATGTTCTTCGTCCACAATGAATAAGCCGGGATTCTCAAGCGGGGCGAAGATCGCCGAGCGGGCTCCGATCGCGATTTTGGCCTTTCCTTCCACGATCCGCATCCATTGGTCAAAGTGTTCTCCTGCACTCAAGCCACTATGTAGCAGCGCCACGCAGTCGCCGAAACGGGCCCGAAACCGCCTTTCCGTTTGAGAGATGAGGGCAATTTCAGGAACGAGTATTAAGGCTTGACGCCCTTGCTTCAATGTTTCACTCACGGCATGCATGTACACTTCGGTCTTTCCGCTTCCGGTAACGCCATGGAGCAGATACGTCTTGAATCCTTGAGAAAGACCTTGAGAAATGGTTTCCAGTACCGCAGACTGGTCGCCTGTCAACTGATGCGGCTTGGTTTCCGACTCAATCGGTTCTCCAAAAGGGTCTCGGTAAACGCACTGTTCAAACAGTTCCAAAAGTCCGGCGTCGGCCATTTTTCTTGCCAGCCGGCCCGCACCGGGAATTTCTCCTTTCAGTGTGCGAAGCGGTACGGCCTCATGGGTGCTGAGGTAGTCCAGGATTCGTTGTCTCGTTTGGGAAAGGCCGGACGGCGGCACCTGCAGCTTTTCACCGGCGCGCACGAAGAGTGCCTTTTTGGGTTGGGTCCGTCCCGGTCGGATCTTTCTTTTCACCGTAACCAGTCCGGTTTTTTCCATCTCACGGAGGGTCTTCGAACCTATTTTGCCATCCAAGGCTTTGATCAGGGCCTTTTCCGATGTCGGCCCTAAACGGTCCAGGGCTTCAATTATCTGCCGCCGGTGCCGGTTCAGTCCCTTGGGGGTTTCCAGTGCTTGACGGCCTGCAGGGGATAGCTCGATAGCGTGAAAGGGTTTGGGGTTTAGACCGCCGGGCAGGGCCGCCCGAAGTACCTCTCCGATCGGGTGCAGGTAATAATCGGCGATCCACCGAAAAAAGGGGATCATGGAGGCGGGAAAGACGGGGATGCTGTCCAGCACGTCGATGACGTCCTTGACCTGTTCTTGGACCGTATGATCAACGCATGCCAGTGTATAACCGGTTGTGGAGGTGTTTCTGACCGGTACGAGCACCCGTTTTCCAGGGGTGACGTGGGGCTGAAGGGTGTCGGGAACCCGGTATGTGAGGGTCTTAGATATGGGAAGAGCGACGGCTACTTCCGCATAGAATTCGTGTTCAGGCAACGATCGATTTCCTTTTTCCCTTGATCTGTGGTGGCAGTTCTCATATCAGTGAAAAGGGGTAGATTGCTACACAAAAATCGTCACATCATAGGCCTTTGAGGGAGGTATTGTATGCAAGAATATACGATTTGTCCGTTGGTAGTGGGCGCCAATGAAACGGACCAGGGGGTGATGACCTATCTCCGCGATTACGGTGAGCGCATCTGGATTCCCATTTATGTTTTCTACTTGAAAGGATCCGACCGACACATTCTGGTTGATACGGGACTCGAACAGTTCATGGTTCCCGACGATCTGGGGGTCCGTTACGGTTTCGAGATCCTCGAATTCGAAGACGCACTCGCCTCGGTGGGCGTCAAGCCCGAAGACATCGACGTCATCATTCATACCCATCTCCACAACGATCACTGTGAGAATGATTACAAGTGTTCGAATGCCACCGTCTATGTGCAGAAGGCCGAGAGGGCATTTCTGAAAGATCCCCATCCCATTGACCACCGATACTATCCCGATGTCCTCGATGAGGTGACGGTCGTTGAGCTGGAGGGGGATGCCAACCTCTTCGATGGCATTGATGTCATCTTTACCCCCGGCCATACAGTGGGCGGGCAGTCGATTTCCGTGAACACGTCCGAGGGTCGAGCCATTATCACGGGGTTCTGCTGCAATCACAAGAACTTTCCGGCCAAGGGACCGGCCATCGCCTCCGGGGTTCATATTAACGCCATAGAAGCGTATGACAGTGCGCAGAAAATCAAAGAGACGGCCGATATCTTGATTCCCCTCCACGATCTTGCAGTGGGGGCGAAGAAGACCATACCCTGAGGTGGTCATGCGGCTGACGACTCTGGTGGAAAACAAGGCGTCCCGCCCTGGCCTTTGTGCGGAACACGGTCTGAGTGTGCTGGTGGAAAATGGTACGGAGCGCCTGCTGTTTGACACCGGACAAACGGACTGCCTGATTCATAACCTGGAGGTCTTGAATATTGACCCGGCGGGAATTGACCGGGTGGTCTTGAGTCACGGGCATTATGACCATGCGGGCGGGCTGCCTTCTTTGTCTGCTTTTACCCGTCCGGTTGTATACGCCCATCCGGAGATCTTTCGACGTCGGTATGCCGCCAAAGGGCAACTGCGCTACATTGGCATAAAGAACCGCAATTTCTACGAGCAACAGGGGGTGCGATTTGTTTTAAGCGATCAACCGACGGAAGTGATTGCCGATGTTCACACCACGGGATATGAAACGATGGCCACCCCCTTTGAGATAGTGGACAAAGGGTTTGTCTACGAAACGGACAACGGATATGCAAAAGACAACGTCCCCGATGACCAAAGCCTGGTGCTGAATACACCGCGGGGTCTGTTTGTTCTGTTTGGGTGTGCCCATCGGGGTATCATTAACATTATGCGGCAAAGCGAGCAGCGCTTTGGCAAGAAGGTCTTCGGGTTTATGGGCGGTACGCATTTGGGGGCGGCCGAGGAAGATCAAGTTCGTCTGACCATCGATGCCTTGAAGGCGATGGATTTGGAGATCGTTGCCCCGCTGCATTGTACGGGAACAGCGGCCACCGCCAGATTGGCCGGGGAATTCGGGGATCGGTTTATGTCCCTCAACGGGGGAAGTGCCATAGATGTGGGGTAGGGCGACAAGGGCCTCGAGGAGATGGCGTTGCACCCATGCGATCTGGTCGACGGCCGGATACGTGTTTTAAAGCCGCGATTAAGGGGGATATTTTCAATATGACGGAAAAGGGCGGACCACCGACGGACTTTATTCGGGCTATTATCGCCGAAGACGTGAATGCAAACAAGAACCAAGGCCGCGTGATCACCCGATTCCCGCCGGAACCCAACGGCTATCTTCACATGGGGCATGCCAAGTCCATCTGCTTGAATTTCAGTCTGGCCAGAGAAAATGGGGGGGTCTGCCACCTTCGCTTCGACGATACGAATCCGATCAAGGAAGAACAGGAGTACATCGATTCCATCAAAGAAGACGTGCGGTGGCTGGGGTTTGATTGGGGCCGCCATCTTTACTACGCGTCGGATTACTTCGAGAGACTGCATGCCTATGCAATCGCCTTGATCAAGGCCGGAATGGCCTATGTGGACAGTCTGAGTTCCGAAGAGATTCGGGCCTATCGCGGCACCCTCACCGAGCC
>CAZHHS010000039.1:0-2575 GCA_964532395.1 uncultured Desulfobacterales bacterium
CCCTGACGCCGGACGGCAAGGTCAAACGGCGGGTATCCAAACACCCACCCATTTCCGCCTCCCGACTTCTGAACACCCTTCCCTGCCTTGTTTATCGATGCCGCAACGACAAACAGTGGACGATGGAATTCGTCAGCGAGGGATGTACGGATCTTCTTGGCTATAAACCCACCGACCTCATCGCAAATCGTACTATCGCCTATGCAGAACTGATACATCCTCAGGACCGCCAGCACGTATGGCAGGAGGTCCAGGCGGCGCTTGGCGAGCGGCGCACCTTTAATGTGGCTTATCGTGTCCAGACGGCCTCAGGAGAACAAAAATGGGTCTGGGAACAAGGCCAGGGGGTTTTTTCACCCAGTGGGCGGCTTACTGCATTGGAGGGAATTGTTTCGAACATTTCCCAACATACGGCCACGCAAGGGAAGGTGGAACGATTGAACCGCGTGCTGCGTGCCATCCGCAATGTCAGCCGTCTGCTCGTCAAGGAAAAGGATCCTCTCCGACTCCTACGAGGTATCTGCGACAACTTGGTGGAAAACAGGGGCTATTTTAATACCTGGATTGCGTTATTTGATGCCTCAAATGGATTGACCCACGCCACGGAAGCCGGCTTGGGAGCGGCATTTTTGCCATTGATGGAACAGCTTCAGGAGGGCAAACGGGTTTATTGTATCCGGCGGGCGTGCGCCCAAGAATCCCCGGCGGTTATCGAAAACCCCATTACGAGTTGTACGGATTGTCCCCTTTCACCGGGTTACCGTGGCAGAGGCGCAATTACGGCCCGGCTTTATTACAGCGGCAACACCTATGGGGTGTTGACTGCTTCCGTCCCCAAACACGTTGTCGCCGACCCGGGGGAGAAAGACCTGTTTGCTGAAATCTCCGGAGAAATCGCCTTCGCCCTCCACCAAATGGAGCTGGAACAACAGTACCGGGAAACCCATGAAGAGCTGCGAGTCACCAGCACCTATGCGGCGGAAAATCCGTATCCGGTTTTCCGGGTCGCCACAGACGGAACCATTGTGTACGCCAATGAAGGAAGTCGCCGTGTACTTGAAAAATGGGGCCGGCACTCCGGCGAGAAAATCCCGGCCGATTGGCTGGACATTGTCTCTCGAGTGATGACCTCGGGGATAGAAGAAGAAACCGAAATGGAGATCGATGATGATGTCTTTTCATTTGTGGTCGTTCCTGTTGAGGGCAGCGATTACGTCAATATCTACGGACTCGACATTACGCGACGTCGACGGATGGAAAAAGCCCTCAAGAAGAGTGAAAGACAGTTTCGCGATCTCGTGGAAAACTCACTGGTCGGAATCGGAATCCTACGGGACGGCAACATCATATATCGGAATCCGGAACAAGAAAGACTTTGGGGCGCTGTTTCCGATGGTGTCGGTGGCTCCGCTTTTGATCACGTCCATCCCGATGACACAGACAAGGTTCAACGGGGGCTCCAACAAATTGTGGCAGGAAAATCCCCTTATGTGGATATGGAGTTGAGGATGATCGGTTCCACCGCCGGTGACGAAAAGCCGCCCATGAAGTGGGTCCATTGCCGGGCCAGTCTAACCGAGTACCAGGGACAAAAGGCCGTCCTGGTGAATATGATGGACGTCACACGGATGAAACAACTCGAAAACCTCCTGAGGGTGGAAGATAAGATGGCCTCGTTGGGACGCGTGGCGGCGGGAATCGCTCACGAAATCAGAAACCCCCTGTCCGGGGTCAACATTTATTTGAGCACCCTGGAAAAGATCTATGACAAGAAAGAGAGTCATGACACAGTACTCGGGATTCTCGAACGACTCAAGTCTGCTTCGGATAAAATTGAATCCGTAATTCGTCGGGTTATGGATTTTGCCAAACCCGGCATGCCCCACTTCGTTATGGGAAACATAAACGAGCCGGTTGAAGAAGCCATCAACTTGGCATCGGTTACCCTGCGAAAACGGGGCATAAAAATAGAAAACAGGTTGGACACAAACCTCCCCGACTGCCGTATCGACAGGCAAATGATCGAGAGCGTTGTATTGAACCTCATTACCAATGCCATAGAGGCCATGAAGGATGTTGATCAAACAAACAAAATCAGGGTATCCTCGTATGTAAAGGGAAACCATATTCGGGTAGCCGTTTCCGATTCGGGACCGGGTATACCACCGGGCCTGCAAGACTCTATCTTCGATCCCTTTTACACCACCAAAAATGGGAGCACGGGAATCGGCTTAAGTCTGAGTCGGCGATTTATTGCGGACCATGGCGGCTCACTGCGTTCCTCCAAGAGTCGCTTGGGCGGCGGAAAGTTTACGATTGAAATTCCCATAGCCCAAAGAAAGCATACCCCATGATTTCGTACGCCATTTACATCGTTGATGATGAAGAAACCGTTCGGGACGGCATTTCCCTGGCCTTGGAAGGGGACTACCACGTGGAGTCGTTCGCCTCCGGCGAGGCTGTGATTGACGCCGTGGCAAGTCGAGTTCCGGATCTGGTTCTCCTGGACATCGGTTTGCCCGGAATCAACGGGATCGAAGCGCTGGATCAGATCAAAGGGACGAATCCGGAAATC
>CAZHHS010000039.1:2585-13384 GCA_964532395.1 uncultured Desulfobacterales bacterium
ACATCAACACCGTCATTGCAGCCATGAAGCAAGGCGCATACGACTATGTTGTTAAGCCCTTGCACATGGACGCCTTACGGGTAACGATCGAGAATGCTTTGGAGACCATCCGCCTCAGAAAAGAGGTCCAAAACCTGCAAGAAAAGTACATAACCGAAAATCTGCCCTATTTTGTCGCTGAAAGTAACGCCGTCCAAGACGTTATGGCATTTGTCAAAACCGTGGCCCAAAGTCCCGACACCCCGGTGCTGGTAAAGGGGGAAACCGGTACCGGCAAAGAATGGATTGCCGGGGCTATTCATTATAGAAGCCCCAACTTTAAGGGTCCTTTTGTTCCGGTCAATTGTGCTGCCATACCCAAGGATTTGATTGAAAGTGAGCTTTTTGGGTACGACAAGGGGGCCTTCAGTGGTGCCCGCTCGGAAGGAAAGAAAGGATTGATCGAGGCGGCCACCGGTGGCACTCTGTTCTTGGACGAGGTGGGAGACTTAAGTCTGGACGCTCAAGCCAAGCTACTCAGATTTCTGGAAGAGGGAGAGTTTTACAGGCTCGGTGAGACATCGAAGGTCTGTGTAAAAACCCGGGTGATTGCAGCGACGAACAAGGACCTGGAATGGATGATGGAGGAGGGTCTTTTTAGAAGAGACCTCTACTTCAGACTGGCGGTGGTTGTCGTTTATATTCCGTCCCTGAACGAGCGCAGAGAGGACATTCCGTACTTGGCCAAGCACTTCGTGGTTGAGTTCGGAAAGAAACTCAACAAGACCTTCACCGGCATTACGTCGGAAGCCATGGAAGTCCTGCAAACATATAACTGGACAGGGCACGTGCGAGAACTTAAGAATCTTATTGAGCGAGGCGTGCTGATCGGAAAGGGACCTTCACTGCAACTGAAAGACCTCGGCATCGGGGAAATACCAACGTCGAGGTTACGAAAAAAGACCGACCAAGCGATTTCTTTCCCCCCCATTCCACCTACCGGCGTAGACCTACCCGCCTTCCAAGATAAGCTGGAGGCGTTTTACATTCGGGAGGCGCTGCGCATCGCCAAAGGCAATGAAAGCAAGGCGGCCAGATTGCTGAACATGAACCACCATACCTTTCGGTACCGAAAAAAACGTCTCGACATCTAATCATAGAGTGCATAGGTCCATACCATTACCCCACCTGAGCTTCCACACAATGACAACCAGTGCGTATTTTCCGCTCCGCCATCCGCCCATCCGCCGCATCCCATGAATTCGAAGTTTTTCTAAATATTTTGTTGAAATAGTTCGATATCGCCTTACACCGACGGCACAATCACGGCCTCATTATCCACGCAACCTATCGGAAAAACAGTAACTGTTTGGACCTTTCAATCACTGGCACGACTAATGCTTTTTATGGATGCCAACGGAAGGACTTCCAGTAGATACTGCTGGCAGAGGCAAGAATGGATCTCTTCGCAGAGTTAAAACGGATGGCGGTGTTGCTCATCGACGATGACGAGTGGGTAAGAGATTCTCTGAGCATATTTTTTGAGAGTGAAGGGTGCTCCATTGTTGCTCTCGAAACCGCCGAAGCGGGCCTTACCGCCCTCAAAAAACATAACTATGGCGTGATTATCGCTGATTACCGATTGCCGGGAATGAACGGATTACAATTCTTGGAATCCGTCAATCAGATGGCGGTCAGCCCGCAACCCATCAAAATTTTGATAACCGCCTATGGAAGTGATCGCGTCCTAGAAGAGGTTGAACGGCTCGGAATCGATGACTTCATCGCTAAACCCTTCTCTACATCAACCCTGTTGGGGTCTTTACGCAGACAAATGGAGAATATCAGACATGATCAGCAAGGTCTCTCGTAACTGTTGAAATTGTCTAAAAGGAGGTAAGGGATATGCTTATCAAAGGATGGATGAATACCAATGTGGTAACCGTGAACGAAGACGCAACCATGGTAAAAGCCAACATGATTATGAAGGAAAACCACGTTCGCGGGTTACCGGTCGTAGACAAGAAACATGGCTTGGTAGGGATTATAACGGACAGAGACGTAAAAGACGCCTCACCGTCAAAGGCGACAAGTCTGGATATCCATGAGATTAACTATCTGATTTCCACCATCAAGGTAAAAGATATCATGTCAACAGACCTGGTGTATATCAAACCGGACGAAACGGTTGAATTCGCGGCAGTTCTGATGTTGGAAAACAAGATTTCAACGCTTCCGGTGGTTGACTCAAAACAGGCACTCATTGGCATTATTACTCAGACCGACATCTTCAGGGCATTGGTCGACGTCATGGGTATCTACGCGGGCGGAATCCAATTTGCGTTTAGTCTGGAAGATCGACCTGGTAGTATTAGAGAGGTGGCGGATGAAATCCGTTCGTTTGGGGCCCGTATCATCAGCATACTTTCCACCCGGAGCGAAGCCGAGGCGGGCCGCCACAATGTCTATGTCCGGATCAGTCCGTTGCCTGCCAAGAACATCCAACGTTTATTGGAGAGACTGGAAGAACACTTTATGGTGCTATACTCGGTCAGCGACCACCTGGAAGACGTTGAGGGACGACGTTTTAAACAGATGGCTGCGTAAAGAAGTCAGGGAGGAACAAATAAACAGTCCATAACCGACAACGCGTCACAGCCTGGGAACCGCCGGGTGGGGAGGTGTCACATGAAAAGAAAGATTTTGATTGCCGTGGGCGACTGTAGCCATTCCAGAAGTGCCGTAAAATATGCCGCCACCCTCTCCCAACCTTCCAAGGACACGACATACACCCTGTACAATATCCAAGCTGCCATACCCGGTATCTTGTTGGAAGAAGCCCCGAAAAATCCGGAATGTGAGGCTGAGATCGAAGCCTTGGTCCTGGAACGGGATAATGCCGCCAAATGCACGGTTGGGGAACTAAAAGAGCTACTGGTTACATATGGGGTCCCCGAAGCACATATCGAGGTATGGATTACACCGATGGAATACGGCATGGCCAAGGACATCTTGGATCAGGCTGAAGCAGGCAATTATGACACGATTGTACTCGGCAGCAAGGGCTTGACACCGCGACGGGATGTTTTTGTGGGTACGACGGCAACAAAGGTGGTGGAGCATGCACTGAAGACCTCTGTTTGGGTCGTGGACGCGTACACCGAATCACGGGACATTCTGATCGCGGTCGACGCATCGGAAAACTCATTACACGTGCTGGATCACGTCATCGCTTCCGTAGGCCCAAAGAAGGGCTTTCGATTTGTATTGTTTCATGTCCGCCCTTACCTCAGTCACTACTATTCTCTTGAATGCGAAAGAAATAACCCCAACCTCCAAAAACTGATTCAGGACAGGGACCGACACCGTATGGAAGACTTTTATAAGAAGGCGTTTGCTCGGTTTGAAACCGCAGGCATTGCCCGCACTCAGGTTGAGATAAAGACCAACGAACATGGGTATGACATCTCCACTGCCATACTTGAAGAGGCAAGGCGAGGCGCCTATGGCACCGTCGTCATCGGTAGGCGCGGAGAAAGAGAGGCTTTTTTTACGGGACGCATCGCTATGCGGCTGGTCCAGAAGATGCCCAGCGCCGCCCTTTGGGTGGTCGCCTGAGTTCCGGCGGGATCGGTTTCAGTCGACAGGCAGTCGGATTTCCCCTTGATGCGGCCAATCCGGCCAAGGCCGAGCTGGAGGAAACGATGAGAATAGGGCGGCTCAATTTACCTGTTTGTGGAATAAAACAGCTTCGGTCATATCTTTCCACGTGGATGCCCTCGGCCTGTATAACACTATTTGCCGTCTTTTTGTCAACGCCGGTGATCCCTTCCGAATCCGACCCTCCCCCGAGGTACGTGGGGTCCACCGCCTGCAAGCCCTGTCACCAAAATGAGTATCGCAATTTTGTGACGTATGCCAGAAAAAGCACCTCTTTTCGAAGCATCGAACGGTTGAGAAAGGAACTCAAACCGAAGGAAATTCGGGGATGTTACTATTGCCATACCACGGGTTTCGGTGAACCGGGCGGATTTATAAGTAAGGAAGAAACGCCCCATCTAAAAAACGCCGGTTGTGAGGTATGCCATGGCCCGGGTGAATTTCATGTCAAAACAGGTAACTCCGAAGATATTCAGGGGCAACTCAGTTTGAAAGATTGTGAGGCCTGCCACATTTCCGAACGGGTAAAGGCTTTTCGGTATAAGCCCCTTATTCATGGTGGGGCGCACTGATATGTGATACGTCGGCTGTGGGAAAACGCCCATGTTCAATTTCTTAAAAAACCGGTTGGCCAACAAGATTCTGGCCGCCTTGGTAGCAACGGTGGTACTCATCATGGGTATCGAAATCGCCGTTCGCATATATTTCGGTACCCAGGACCGCATAGACCTTATCAACACATCAGCTCGTGAACTTGCCACCTCGACCTATGCCGGGATAAAGCGACCCATGGCCGTTGGAGACGCTGAAGCCATCAAGGCGGAACTGGCCGATATTGAAGAGACGGCAAAGGATGTGGATGTCTTCATCTGCAATTTTGATCAAGATGTGATCTACTCAACCCAACAGGACAAATTGAAAACGAAAATGGCGCAGTCCATTCACAATAAAGCAGCGCTGAACAACTTGACGGAAATGTTGGAAACCGGGGTGGCCCGGCAAAGCCAGTTCGAAGACAGAGTCTCCGGCACCCGTTATTTTGTCCATTTCTACCCGATCTTGAATCAGGAAGACTGCCACCACTGTCACGGCTCTTCCCGGAAAGTCCTCGGCAGCATGGCCATACGCATGAGCGCGGAACCGGCCTATGACACCGTCGCCGCGCAACGAAACCGGACCATCGTCTTGACAGTGGCGGGGATCTCACTGTTGGTAACCGTCATCTCTCTTATCATCACCCGGTTTGTCAGATATCCGCTGGAACACCTTTCCAGTGCGGCACGGAGATTCGCCGAGGGTGACACTTCGGTATCCGTGGATGTAAAAACCGGCGATGAGATCGGTGTTTTTGCCAATGCCTTCAATTATATGGTCGCCCGTGTGGCGTCGTCCAGTGCGGAACTGGAAAAAGAGATCCATAGGAAGAATCTCTTGCTGAAAGAACGGACAAAACTCATAAAGCTTCTAGAGCGGGCCAATAAGAAACTAAGGGAACTCGATACCATGAAGTCCACCTTTTTGGCAAACATGTCCCATGAGTTTCGAACCCCGATGAACGCAATTATCGGCTACACGGACCTGCTCATGGATCAGGTGGACGGTCCGGTAAACGAAGAACAGGAAAAAAGCCTGAATAAAATCGCTACCAACTCAAAACATCTTTTGCAATTGATCAACGATATCCTGGACATTTCCAAAATCGAATCCGGAAAAGGAGAATTGCAGGTCACCGAACTAAACCCAAAGGAGCTCATCGAATCGGTCATTCCCACCTTTGAACCGTTGCTTAAAGAAAAGGGGCTGACCTTTTCATATGATATCGAGCCCGATTTAAACACCCTTTACGGAGATGAGGATATGATTAGACAGGTTTTGGTCAACCTGCTGTCAAACGCCGTTCGGTTTACCCATGAAGGGGGGATCGTGGTCACCTGTCGTCATTCCGAACGCGGTATCAGCCCGGGCAAAGACCCGATATTTGCCGAGATCTGTGTGGAAGACACCGGGGTGGGTATCAAGGAAGAAGACCTGGGATCGGTTTTTGACAAATTTGTTCAGGTGGATCTCACCACGGTTCGGCAGCATGAAGGAACCGGTTTGGGGCTGAGCATTGCCAGGGCGATGGTTGCCCTTCATAAAGGGATGATCTGGGCCACGAGCCAATACGGCAAAGGTAGCCGATTCTGCTTTACGATTCCCTTATCGAAAGCAATATTGGAAAGGCCGGAGGACCCGATTATAGAGCCCAGAATGGCCGAAGCCTTGGCCGATTATTACGGAACCCCTCTGAAAACCTTTCTGAATAAACCCAAATACGCCGGAAAACCGATACGATGCTGGCACTATGTGCGATGCGGCCAACCGAGTTGCCCCGCCTATGGAAGCAAAGAAAACCGATGCTGGCTGATCCTGGGCACCCATTGCCTGGGGATGAAGATCGCCAGCTATCCGGAAAAGGTCGATTTCTGCAAGGGATGTGAGCTTATCGAAAAAATCATTTTGGAATCGGAAAGCAGCAACAGTGACGTCGCATCTCCCGATGATCAAGGATACCAGCCATGACGAATAGTGCAAAAGCGGTTATCGTCCTCATCGTAGATGATAATCAGGACAGTAGAGAGTTATTGGTTAAGGTGCTGACCATGAAGGGATATGAAACCATTGAGGCCGTTGACGGCGAAGATGCCATAAACAAGGCGACTTCAGAAGTGCCGGATCTTATTTTGATAGACCAATCTCTGCCCAAAATAAGCGGATATGAAGTAACCAAAACACTGAAGCAACGAGATACTTTTCGACACGTGCCCATCGTTGCTCTCACGGCACATGCCATGCGGGGAGAAAAGGAAAAAGCACTTCAGGCGGGCTGTGACGGATACATTGCCAAGCCGATCAACATTCGGACCTTGCCCGAAGATATCGAAGCGTACCTCGCACATCGGCAGGAGGTATAACCGGTGACGGAACAACCGAAGATTCTAATTGTCGATGACTCCGCCGACACGGTCGATCTGCTGAACAAACGACTTTCCTTTGAAGGCTACCGGACCCTGTCCGCATATAACGGACAGGAAGCTCTCAAACAGGCTGCCGAACACAATCCGGACTTGATCGTCCTGGATGTCATGATGCCGGACATGGATGGATATGAGGTCTGTGAACGGCTGAAAGCATCCAAGAACACCCGGTACATTCCGATCCTCATGTTGACGGCAAAAAGCGGACTGGAACATAAAATCAAAGGGCTCGACGTGGGAGCCAACGATTACCTGGGCAAACCATTCGATTATAAGGAGTTGAGTGCCAGAATCAAATCACTACTCGCCTTGAAATCAGCGAGGGAAGAATTGGTTTCAGACGAAAGATCCAGCGCCTTGGATCAAATGATGGACGAATTGGCCCACGAATTGCGGAACCCCTTGACATCTATCGGCGGTCTGGCCCGGCGGGTTAGAGACAACCTATCCGAAAAGGATCGAAACAAAAAATATCTTGACCTGATAATCCAGGAAGTAAACCGACTGGAAGGGATGGTAAAAGACTTGGTAGAGTTGAAAACTACCGCCGTGTCATACAAGGAAAAAACCGATATCAACGCGCTTATCGCGGATGCGTTGAATGGGTTTCGAGAGAATTGTAAAAAAGAGCGAATACGGGTGAACACCGATATGTCGGAGGATGCCCCCACAGTATCCGCCGACAAGGAACAGTTGAAACTCGCCCTGGGCAGCCTCTTTGAAAACGCCATTGAGGCCATGGCACGTTCTCCCAATAAGGCGTTGACGGTCAAAAGCAACTTGGAGGATGACCGGGTCAAGATAGAAATACAAGACACGGGTCGGGGAATTCCCAAGGAAAAAATTAAGAACATCTTCGACCCCTTTTTCACCTCTAAAACCAGCGGACCGGGACTGGGCCTGACACTGGCCTCAAAAATCATTCAGGAACATCGCGGGAGTATTTCTGTAGAGAGCGAACCTGAACAGGGGACATGCGTTACCGTAAGCCTGCCGGTAAAAAGGATGTAAGTGGACATTATCGCTATGAAAACATACACCAAATGCTGGCAGGTTTTTCAGTGCAGCGATCAGACATGTCCCGTATACGGCAAAGATGAGCCCTGTTGCTGGCTGGTACCTGGTGTCTCCCCACGGACGGATGTCCATGGGGAATACCTCGAGCCCATGGAGGCCTGCCTCGGATGCAGCGTTTTTGAATCCAATGCCCCTGACACACGGGTACGGGAGACATTTGACCTCATCAAGAGACAGTTTGGAACGTATCGGCGAAAGGTCGAAAAACGCTCTGAAATAAGGAATATCCGGCTCACCTCCATCAACGAAAGACTGCAGAAACAGGTCGCCGACAAGGAGGCCGCGGAAAAGGCCTGCTTGACTGTCAACGAAGAGTTGAACAACTTCATTCGCACGGTCTCCCATGATCTAAAAACCCCCATTATTTCCATACAGGGATTTTCTGCCCGTCTCCTCAAGACAGAGGGCAACCATCTGGGCGAACAAGGGAAAGCCGCTTTGAAACGGATTATGACCAGCGCCGACCGGATGGAATCACTCGTCCTGGATCTGCTCCACTTATCGCAGGTGGGTGAAACGGACGGCCATTTTCGCAAGGTCTCCGCCCACGATATCGTTACCGAAGTCATTTCGTCCCTGGAGGATACCATACGAAACAATGCCATCCGCGTCATTGTATCGGATGACCTGCCCGAGATATATTGTGACGAGAGCCGAATATTCCAGGTGTTTGAAAATCTGATCGTAAACGCCGTTCGATTTACCAAAGACGCTGCATCACCAACCATTGAGATCGGGTGTAAGGACCGGGAGGAGGTTCATGAATTTTACGTCCGGGACAATGGCATCGGCATCGACCCGAAGGATCATCAGCGAATTTTCGATATGTTCTGTCAGCTGGCAGAGATAAAGGATTCAAAAAGTACCGGTTTGGGACTCACGATTGTTCAAAGAATCATAAACAGACATGGCGGACGGATATGGGTCGACTCGGAAAAAGGCAAAGGGGCGACATTCTATTTTACCCTGCCCAAGAAATCGCCGTGAGCGTGCCTCACGCCTACTCGACGACCCAAACCGTACAGTTCTTGGCATGGGTGACGATTTTGCTGGAAATGCTGCCGAAGAGAAACTCCTCCTTCCGTGAGAGTCCCTGTCTTCCGACAACAATCGTATCATAGGCCAACTCGTCTCGTTCGGTCAGTATACACTCCGCCATAGACGGACAATAACGCAACGGCGAGCGTACCTGAACTTGACCTTCCTCGAATCCCGCCTGCAACAAGATCTGACGGTACTCTTCGAGCATGGTCTCCACTTTTGCCTTGTATTGCTCAAACCATGCATCCCGTTCACTATCGGTAGCGAAGTAATCTTCCTCCACTTCGGGCATGACGTGAAGAACAGTCACTTGGAAATCGGCTATTCCGCCCAACAATTGTGCCACATAGGACACGGCTCGACGGGAATTATCGGAATCGTCCACAGCAATCAAGATGTTTTTATTAAATGTTTTCTCATTTTCAGCCATGGTTTTTACCTCCCCACCGGTGTGCCAAAGACAACGCCATCCCCAAGGTTTGGGTCATCCGATCTCGCACGATTCGAGATCGGTTAGAAGCTGATCCGTCGTCTCGTAAAACCGGTTTGCCCCCTTAGAAAAATGTAACAACACTCGGTTGAGTTCCTCGGGAATATACGGATACACCTTTTTTAAGTTGACCACCCGATGATTGAAAACAATATTGAGGTCCCCGTCGGTCAATGTAGTCAATGCCGGATGGTTTTTTCGATTCAGGTCCTGTACCAACACGTCCCCCATACCGACGATAAACACCAACACATTGCCCAAACCGAACAGATCATATCCAAATATGTTTTCCCGGTGCCAGTAATTAAAATCAAAATCGATCCACCGGTAATGGCCGCTCTCCCGATCAATGAGGATGTGGTCCCGCCGGATGTCGCCATGCTTCTCCCCGTGATTATGCAAAAATTGAATGCCCCGAACACAATCGATAAACTGTCTTAACGTATCCGGAAAAACCTCATGGAAATAGCGTTCGTGGTCCATATCCAGGTTTTTGACATATTTTGATAGCGGGGGGCCATAGACATAGTCAAGGACACGCACGATATTTTGATTTTCATCAGTCACGGCATACCCGTGCATGAAGTTCTTTTCTTTCGCTACCAGCTCCAGGATCCGGGCCTCCTTTCTCGGACTTCGAAAGCAATCGAATTCGATGCCTGCGATGTGGGCCTTGAATTTTTCGTGGAAAACCAGTTTGACGATCTTACGGCTCCCGTCCCGAAGGTCGATGGCCAGCTTGACCCAGTGTTTGACCTCATCCTCCAAGCCAAAACGCCCTTCCTTGGCGTTATTGCGAACCAGGTAGGGCGCCCCCCCGACCTCGACGACATCTCCGTAGTCAACACTGAAAAAGTCGGTCGTATTCGTGTGCACACGAATCGGTTTTGAACCTTGATTCGGTAACCAGGCGGACACCATTTCACGCAGACGGTCTTGGGAAAAAGAGGCTGGCATTGGTCTCATCCAACAATCGGTAGCGGTAGATCTGACACGGTTTCATAAAACTAGTGGAAACGCCGATGGCTGTCAATACAAGAGGGAGCCACACCTGGAGAGGGGTCGAAATGGTGAGGTCATAAAAAAAGCCCCTGGAGGTGAGGAGTTCACTATCTCCAGGGACTTGACGAACGGCCCCGAGGACCATTCATGTTATTTTATATCACGGTTTATACACAAAAAAAATCTTGAATCCAGCTTTTTTTGCTTCAACACCGTTTTTCTTTTGCGGTTTTCCACAATACCCACGTACTTGCCACAAAAAGGTCAATGGGGATCGAGACGTAACTCGGACGCTTCTTCTAGGACAGTAGACTAGAGGGTTTCAATCTTGGCCTTCCAAAATTCCTCCAGATATTTATTGGGTAAGTTAAATTCAACACCCACCCCTTCCGGACTGTTCCAAACCACCTTTGCATGTGTTTTAAGTGGTTTAGGGTAATTGGGGAGTGAAAAAGTCAAGGTGATGGTATCGCCGGGGACAAATTTTTGGCGGGTTTCAATAAAGAGACCGTTGACACTTACGTTCTTGATGG
>CAZHHS010000040.1:0-4391 GCA_964532395.1 uncultured Desulfobacterales bacterium
CCGTTGGGTGGGTTGTACTTGAAGCCGCCATCCTCTGGTGGGTTGTGAGAGGGCGTGATGACCACGCCGTCCGCCCGCTTTTCTCGCCGGTCTTGGTTGTGAACGAGAATGGCATGGGAGATGACCGGCGTGGGGGTATAGCGTCGTCCCTCTTGTATGATGACGGTGACCTCGTTGGCTGCAAACACCTCCAGAGCGGTAATCAGAGCCGGTTCGGACAAGGCGTGGGTGTCCATTCCCATAAAGAGCGGACCCGTGATTTCCTTTTCTTTCCGGTATTCGCAGATTGCCTGAGAAACGGCCATGATGTGATCTTCATTGAAGCTGCATCTAAACGACGACCCGCGATGACCGGACGTTCCGAATGACACCTGCTGATCCGTAACGCTGGGGTTGGGTTGGGTCGTGTAATAGGTGCAGACCAGCCGGGGTATATTGACCAGTAGCTCCGGTGGGGCTGGTTTCCCAGCCAGTTCGTGAAGTGCCATGGTGGACCTCCGCAAAACGGGTGAGGTTGAAGTGCCCCGTTTTCAGGTGATTTTAAACCCTACGGCCGACGCCGTACTCGGTACACTTACCACTTACGAACAGTGGGAGGCAATGAAAACCGAGCCGTTTTCACAAATGATCCCAAAGAGTTGAGTCAATATTTTGACGCGGAGCCACACGGGTCTTCCCGCTTTCAGGGTGTAAGTGGTTAACATTGCCTGAAAATAATAAGTATCCGGATTACGGCATAATTCCTGCTATGTGAGAGGCAAACGGACCGGCATATGCGGGTTCGTTGTTCGGGCGGGCGACCGTGGTGATACTTGAGAGGCGGGATGAACGCATTTTTGTTAATACATTCCATCCGGAAAGACATTAAGCGATGCCTTCATATCAATGGGTAATTTCTCCCGTGGCGGGGGTGGGTCGAAAAGCGATCCTGATGGTTCAAGGGTTGGGCCGGGTAACGCTGTTTTTCATCAAGGGGTTTGTGCTCATTTTTGCCATTCCCGTTCAGGTATCCAAGATTGTCCACCAGGTCTACTTCATCGGGATGAAATCCGTTTTCGTCATTTGTTTGACTGCGGCCTTCACCGGTATGGTCCTGGGACTTCAAGGGTACTATACCCTGGTGAAATTCGGCTCAGAGGGCCTGTTGGGGGCGGCGGTGGCACTGTCGCTGATTCGGGAATTGGGACCGGTGATGACCGCCATTATGATTATTGGACGAGCGGGATCCGCTTTGGCCGCCGAAATCGGGATCATGCGGATTTCAGAAGAGATCGATGCCCTGGAAACAATGGACATCGATTCCATACGATTCTTGGTCAGTCCCCGGGTCGCCGCGGCACTGATCAGCTTCCCCCTCCTTACCGCGCTCTTTGATGTCATCGGCATTTTTGGCGGCTATCTGACCGGTTCGTGCCTGCTGGGCATCAATCCCGGTATATATTTCTCCCGGGTGGAATCAAGTATTGCTATGGGAGACATCATCGGCGGCGGCATCAAATCGATAGCATTTGCCGTGGTCGTGGTGACTATCTGCTGTTTTCAAGGTTATTTCACCCACACCCGGAAGCACGGCTTCGGGGCTAAAGGCGTGAGTCTTTCCACGACCTCGGCGGTCGTGTTGTCCTGTGTACTCATCCTGGTGGTGGATTATGTACTGACTTCCTTTTTGCTTTAGGATGCCATGACTGTACCGCTCATCGAGTTTCAGAAAGTATCTAAGCAGTTCGGGGAACAGGTCATCTTGAAGGAGGCCGACCTGCGTATCTATCAAGGTGAGGTGACCACGATTATTGGTAAGAGCGGGGTGGGCAAATCAGTCCTGTTGAAGCACATCATCGGGTTGATGGCACCCGATGCAGGGGAGGTCTTGTTCAATGGCCACCCCCTTTCCAGTATGAACCGGGAACAGCGGCGGGAGTTGAAGAGAAAATTCAGTTACATGTTTCAGGGAACGGCTCTTTTTGACTCCATGACCGTCTTGGAAAATATCGCCTTGCCGTTGCGAGAACGATCGTCGCTGGGGGAGGGCGACATTCTTCAGCGTGTCTCTGAAATGATGAAAAATCTCGACCTGAGGGGCATCGAAAGCAAGTATCCGTCTCAGTTGTCGGGAGGTATGAAAAAACGGGTGGCTCTGGCGAGGGCGTTGATTACGGAACCGGAAACGGTACTTTTCGACGAACCCACGACCGGCCTGGATCCCATCCGAAAAAACGCCGTTCACAGCATGATATCGGATTATCAAAAACGCTTCGGGTTTACGGGCATCGTGGTCAGCCACGAAATTCCCGACGTCTTCTATATCTCACAGCGCATTGCCATGTTGGACCAGGGACGAATCATTTTTCAGGGCAGCCCGGAGGAGATTCAGGCGGTGTCCGATTCAAACATACAAGAGTTTGTCCAGGGACTGGAAGCGGGCCATGACATGCTGACCGGTATGATACCGCAGACCCAGGGAGACCGTCGATTCTATGAAGAGATGGCCCGTCTCCAACGGTATCAGACGGCGTTTTCCGTGCTGCTGTTTTCTCTGGAGAATCTGGATGAGATTAACGAAGCAGCCAATCATGCGACCGGTCAAAAGCTGTTACAAGACTTTTCCAAAGCATTGCGGGCACGGCTCCGGGCATCGGATGTATGTTGTCGGTACGGGTTGAATAAGATCATTGCCTTGCTTCCCAATACGAATGAACATCGTGCACGGCTCACCTGTGAGAAATTGGCCAGAGAGATTCAGCTGGCCGATGTCACCGAGGTTCGGCCGTACCCGGATTTTCATTTTCAGGTGAGTGCCGGCTTTGCTGAAGCCCAACGAAACAATCCGTTGGAGGATATACTTATTCGGGCGGAATCGAAGCGAAACGAGGTGTGCGAGTTTCGAATCGGCTGATTTTTTGGAGGAATCATGAAGAAGGGCTCGGTGGAAACGGCGGTAGGCATTTTTGTTATTATCGGGATCGTTTGTGTGGGATATCTGACCATCAAACTGGGGAAGATGGAACTATTGGGTGAAAACCACTACCCGGTTCGTGCCCGATTTCAGTCTGTTTCCGGGCTCAAGCCCGGAGCCGCGGTAGAAATGGCCGGAGTTCAGATTGGACAGGTGGATGCCATTTCTCTGGATCATGAACGATTGGTCGCGGAAGTAAAGATGAAAATCAGAAACGAGATTACCCTGACGGACGATGTCATCGCTTCGGTGAAAACCTCGGGGTTAATCGGAGATAAGTACATTAAAATGTCGCCGGGAGGCTCGGATGTGGTCCTAGAGGCCGGGGACATGATCATCGAAACGGAATCCGCTGTCGATCTGGAAGAGTTGATCAGCAAGTATGTATTCGGCGGTGTATAGGGGGTAGGCCATGAAAAAAGTGACGCGTTGGTTGGTCTTTGGGTTGTTTGGGATGTTTGCCGCATCGGTTTCCGGGGCGCAGGAGCCGCTTGAGGCGCTGAGAGGGCCCATAACCGAAGTGGTGAGTGTCTTGCAAAACCCGCAATACCAAGAGGGCGGCCAGGTAGAAGCCGGCCGCGAAAAGATCTGGTCGGTTATCGGGGAGCTATTCGATTTCACTGAAATGGCCAAACGCAGCCTTGCTCGGAATTGGCGGGCCTTTAGTCCTGTGGAGCGAAAGGAGTTCTCCCAGGTATTTGCACGATTTCTGGGAAACACCTATCTGGACAAGATACAGAAGGACTATCGGAACGAAGAGGTCATGTTTGGGAAACAAGAAATGTTGAACAGCACCAAGGCGTTGGTGAAGACGACGGTCATGCGGGATACCGTCGAGATCCCGGTTGACTATAAGATGCTTAACCGTGGTGGCGCATGGCGGGTATATGATGTAAATATCGAGGGTGTGAGTCTGGTCAAAAATTACCGGACCCAATTTGGAAAGATTCTGATGAGAAAATCGCCGGCCGAGCTCATTGACCGGCTTCGGAAAAAAGTGGCGGAACAAGGGTGAAAACGGGCGTCCCAAACGGATTCAGTCTTTTTGTGGAAATGCCGATACCGGGTGTAAGGACTCATGCAAAAAGAACTTCACGTTTCGCGCGAGCCCTAAGGTAATATGCAGATGATGTCTACATACCGTTTGGTTTTACTGGTTTTGGCACTGATTGCGGCCGGTTGTGCGCACACAGCGAATGAAACAGCTCCTGTGGTGTCTGCCTCGGACCCAGGTGAAAACGTGCAGGTACCGGCGAAGGGCGAGGTTGACGGAATCGGTGACGTCACCGAGGCGCCGGCTGAATCCGCAGCGGTCGGTCCTGCCGGATCCGACGAACCGATTCCCGCCGGGGCGCCGGTGGCGGTCAATGATGAGGCCCTGGCCCTGGACGTGATGGCCGAGCTGCTCGAACGCTTCCTTGAAGAAACGGGTCATCAT
>CAZHHS010000040.1:4401-13183 GCA_964532395.1 uncultured Desulfobacterales bacterium
TGGGCACTCTGCGGGAATGGCTGCCGTTTTCGAGGTCGGATCACCCCCGTGGGGGCCCGCGCGGGTTGCGGAGGAGTGTCACGAACACGTCTTACAACCTGGCACCCCTAACGTTACCGCCGAGCCGGCCGAATCCGCAGCGGTGCCTCCTGCTGGATCCGACGAGCCGATTTCCGCCGGGGCGCCCATGGCGGACAATGATGAGTCAAGCGTGGCCGACGGTGAGATCGAGGACGTCTATCTCGACGATGATCTGGACTTTCTGGACGAAGAGCTGGAGGAAGAGATCTACGCGGTTTCCGATCCGTTGGCACCATGGAACCGGACGATGTTTAACTTCAACGATAAGCTTTATTTCTGGTTCCTGAAGCCGGTCTCTTCAGGGTATGTTTCCGTGGTGCCTTCGCCGGTCCGGTCCGGAATCAGCAATTTCTTTGACAATCTGTCCACGCCCATTCGCATGACCAGTTCTCTGTTGCAAGGCAAGGGGACACAGGCTCAAGCTGAATTTGCCCGTTTCTTGTTCAACACGACCTTCGGGGTGTTTGGTTTCGGAAGCCCCGCCGATGATTATCCCCACCTGACCAAAAAGGATGAAGACCTGGGTCAGGCCCTGGGAGCCCATGGGGTAGGCAACGGCTGGTACGTCGTCTGGCCCGTACTCGGACCATCCACCCTTCGGGACACCGTGGGTACCGTGGGAGATGCGTTCATGAATCCGGTGAGCTACTTGCCCCTGGGAGCATCCATGGGGATTACCGGGGAGAAAAAGCTCAACGAAACGTCTTATCGAATCGGCGATTACGAGACCCTAAAGGAGGCATCCATTGATCCTTACGAAGCACTTCGAGACGCCTACCTCCAACACCGTCAAACCAAAGTAGAAGACTAGGAGCCTGCTTGCCTCAAATCTCGATCAGATCGTATTGCCTCGTACCCAGGCCGACTTTTTGGCCGTAATCCAGCTGAATCTCCCAGTCCACCTTGGGGTAGAGGGCTCGAAACTTATCTTCTCCCGGGGCGAGATTCCGGGTGAGGGCCGAATCGGGTCGTCCCGGCGCTTTATTGACCAGATCCACTGATGCTTGATCGATGGCCACGGGATCGTCGGAGGCGAGGATGCCGATGTCGCCTACGATGGGCGTGTCGTTATGGCCGAAGCAATCACAAGCCGGTGAAACATCGGTGATAAAGTTGAGAAAGGTGGCTTTGCCTTCCTTTCCCTTTAACACCCCCACCGTATATTCCACCATGTTTTCCAGAAAGACCGGAATCTGTTGGTTCCACCGGATCTTGATCGCCCCCTTCGGACAGATGAGAATACACTCGCCACACCCGACGCATTTTTCGGGGTCGATCTTGGCCTTGTCTTCCACCAGCACGATCGCCTGTTGCGCACACCGGCCGACACAGTCGCCGCAGCCTTCGCAGCGTCGCCGGTCTATTTTAGGAGACACCGTGGAATGCTGGGCCAGTTTGCCCTTCCTGGAGGCACATCCCATCCCCACATTCTTGATGGCGCCGCCGAAGCCGGAAAGTTCATGCCCCTTAAAGTGGGCCACGCTCACGAGGGCGTCGGCGCGGACGATCTCGGACCCGATGTAGACCGTTTTGTAGCGCTTGAGATCAACGGCAACGGGGACCTCGCTGCCCCCCCGCAGACCGTCGGCGATAAGCAGTGGCGCCCCGACGACGGCATAGTCGAATCCGTTTCGAATGGCGGTGATCAGGTGGTTGACCGAGTCACTCCGGGTTCCCACATAAAGGGTGTTTGCATCGGTCAAAAAGGGCTTACCGCCCGCCTCAATGATGGTATCAACGATTTTTCGGATGTAGACCGGCCGCACATAGGCCAGATTGCCCGTTTCGCCGAAATGAAGTTTGACGGCGGTGAGCGCCTTATCGGCGATTTTATCCGCCAGTGCGACCTTGTTTAGAAGTCGCCCCACCTTATCGATGAGATTTTCGGTATGAGTCGTCCGGAGATCGGCAAAATAAACACTGGCTTTCATAGGTCTCCTTTTTCCTCGGCTACAAGGGTGCCGGTCTTGGTGGTGTCGTACCCCCCTAATGCACGGACCTTGTTCTGAAAGGTGGATGATCCGATGGTTTCGAGCAGGCACGCTATTTTGTCGTCTTCAAAGAAGCGCGTCGGGATTACCAGATCATATTCTTCCGTTACGATCGGAATGAAATCGAGGTTCAGGGCCTTGGCTGCTGCATAGATGCCGAGCCCGACATCGGCGGCCCCGCTGAGGACGGCCACAGCAACCGACATGTGCGTGAATTCCTCTTGCTCGTAGCCGGAAATGGACGCGGGTGCAATGCCTGCTGATGTCAGTTTATCGTCCAAGAGCACGCGGGTGCCCGATCCGGCTTGTCGATTGATGAATTGTACGTCGGGCCGTTGCAAGTCCGAAATCCCGGCAATACCTTTCGGATTTCCTTTGCCCACGATCAGCCCTTGCTCCCGGTACACCAGGTTGATCAATCGGACGGCCAGTTTCGGAAGGTACCGCCGAACATATGTGATATTGTAGGTGCCGGTTTCCGTGTCCAGGAGATGAGAACCCGCCACATGGGAATATCCTTTGCCCAGGGCGATCAGCCCCCCCAAGCTGCCGACATTGGTGGATGACAGTCGATAATGAGGGTTCCGGGCAATCATCTCGTTGGCTAGGATATCGAGGGTGTTGTCATGGCTCCCCACGGCCATCACGGTATTCCGGACCTGAGGAAGATCCTTGAGGAGTTCAACCGCGGTGGTCTCTTCTCCTTGTAGGCCTTCCTCGTCACTGGGGATTTCGATGATACCATCGGCTTCCGTAAGGGTGGTTACCGACCCGGCGCCCCTGGGCAGGGGAGAGGCAATGATGTGTTCATCGACTTGCCCCAGCTTAACGCGGACAAATTCGTCCAGGCCCAACTTTGACGGGATTTTCTTGGCGGTGATGGCCTGGACCCTGGGCCGTTGTGGGGTCCGCAAACCCTGGAAACGGTAGAGGAGCGGCCTAATAAATATTTCAAAGGCCAGGATCGCGGAGACCGGATATCCCGGGTTCCCCATGACGGGTTTTCCGTTTACAATGCCCAGTATGGTCGGTTTTCCCGGCATCATGGTAACCCCGTGAACAAGGACTTCGCCCAGTTCCCGGATAACGGCCGCCGTGTAATCTTCTGAACCGGCGGAGGATCCCGCACTGATGATGATCACCTGGTTGTCGGTGTCAACGGCGGTTTTTACGGCATTCCGAATCCGCTCATAGTCGTCGGGCACAATGGGATGGTCCACGTGATCCCCGCCCGAGGCGTCGATCAAAGCACCCAGGACGGCTGAGTTACTTTCCACCACTTGCCCGGGGCCCAGGGCTCGACCGCCCAGCCCCGCCGGGCTGACCAGTTCCGAGCCGGTGGGTATGACGACGGCTTTCGGTCGGGTCTTTACAGGGACGGTAAATATCCCGCCGTTCAACAGGGCTCCCACGTCATACGGGCGAATGCAATGGTTTTGGGGAAGAATCAATTCCGTGGCGACGATGTCCTCCCCTACTTTTCGGACATATTGCCAGGGATAGGCGGCCGATTCGATTGTCACTACGTCTTCTCCCGCCACCTGTACCTGTTCGATCATGATGACCGCGTTGGTGCCCTCCGGCATCGGCTGGCCGGTATTGACAAAAAACGCCTCTTTTCCCACTTCGAGATGTTGGGGCCTGTCGACGGTGGTGCCAAAGGTACGGTCCGCTGTCACCGCGATGCCATCCATGGCGGCGGCATGAAAGGTGGGTGCGGAAAATCGTGCGAAGACGGGTTGGGCCGTGATTCGTCCGACGGCCGCGGGAACCGGTAATGTCTCCTCGCCGACCGGTCGGTCCCAGGAAACACGGCTGAAAAAGAGCCGCCGTGCCTCTTTCACGGACTTCATTTGCAGGTATATGTGGCGGTTATGTGTCATCGTTGTTCTTTCCGAATACCTTTTGGAATTCCTTGTCAGCCAGCGCGACAACATCGTTTTGGAGCTGTTTATAGGCCTTGAGGAGCTTCTCCCCCTCCGGTGTCAACGTCGACCCCCCGTGTTTTCCCCCTCCCGGGTGGGTAACGAGGATCTTTCTGCCAAGACGGTCCTCTGTCGATTTGATCCGGCCCCACAACGCCCGGTAGGACATTTTTAACTCCTGTGCCGCCTTGTTCATGGAACCGAGACGTTGAATCGTTTCCAGGATTCGGACTCTGCCGGTTCCAAAGATCACCTGTTCATGGTCATCGCTTATCCAGATTTTGGTTCGTATTTTCATGATATCTTTGCCTCCGTTATGAGGCCGTCGCCGGGACCTTGGTTCGGGCTATGGGGCCAGATAGCCCCGTATCTTTCGGTACAGGAGGACTTCAAACCGTCCGTTCGAAACGCAGGGGATGGTCTCCTTCCGAACGACATCGCCCTGGGTGTTCTTCCACGTGTATGTCGTCCGGTAATCGACGCGGATACGGACTATGGTTTCCTGCGGTGCCGTGGGGTTCAGGGTGATGGTCCCTTTGCGCTGGGCCGTTCCCGAGAGGGGAACTTGTCCCATACGGCCACAGTCGCAATAAGTGAGGAGGTCTACGGACGTAGATTCCATGACTACTTTCCGCTGTTTTGGGTCCGTCGTCGCAACGGCGATTTCCGTGTCGGCTTCCAGGGCTCTTCGTAAGGCGTGCCATGTTGCCGTGACGTTGCGAGTGACGGTGAAGTCGGTGTTGGGCAACGGCGTGCGTGGAGGGACAAAGCGAGTCGGGGTCCGGGCACACCCGCTGAGGCCTCCCCACAAGAGAAAAATCCACAAAATAGCTTTTATCAGGCGGATCTTTGCCAAATCAATCAAGCGGTTCTGTTAACGGGACATTCACGGCAGCCCATGCTTCCGGTGAGACTGGGGAACGGCGGCTTAAACCGTGAATCTCGATAAAGAATTGTTCTGGAAATTGTCCAAAAATCAAATATAATACCGTATGTATATAACAAAATCGGTATCAAGACGCTAGGGGTTTTCTAATGATTACAGCGGTGGAAATGGGGTACCCGATACGATGGTGATGGAAAGCAGGGGGGCAGGGGTAAAAGCGGTCATTTTTGATTGTGACGGGGTGATGTTTGATTCCAAGGAAGCCAATGAGGCCTACTATAACACCATATTGACTCAATTCGGAAAACCCGAGATGGACGCCAAACAGGCTGAATACGTACATATGAATACGGCCACACAGTCGGTCGCCTATCTGTTTCAAGGGGATTCACGGTTGTCGGAGGCACTGGCGTTTCGAGAGACAATGAGTTACACGCGTTTTATCCCCATGATGCGCATGGAGCCGTATTTGCGAACATTGCTGCCGAAGTTGAATGTCCACTATAAGACGGCCGTTGCCACCAATCGATCCGATACCATGACTGCCGTCCTCGAGGAACATGGGCTGAGCGGAGTTTTTGACCTGGTGGTGTCCAGCCTGGATGTCCGGTCTCCCAAGCCGGCCCCTGATGCGCTGGTCAAAATTTTGAAGCATTTTGACATTGATTCCCGGGAGGCGGTCTATGTCGGGGATTCGAAGGTGGATGAGTTGACCGCCGATGCCGCTCAGGTGCCCTTCATTGCTTACAAGAACCCTCAATTAAGTGCCGATCGCCACATGAGCCACTTCAAGGAGTTGGAAGCCTGGTTGTTTTCCGAGGGCGGGTGATGGGCAAGTGAAATTATCTTTGGTGTGAGCCCTTAGGTGTCCTTTGTATACAGCACGGCCAGGATGACCGTTTCTTCCTCGCCGTGACAGCGCACCAGGTGGGGAACCTTGGAGTCATAATAAATGCTGTCGCCCGGGTAAAGGACGTCCGCTTGATCGTTTAAAATGACTTCCATCGCTCCCTGCAAGACGTAGATGAACTCCTGCCCCGCATGGGTGGAAAGCGCCTCTTTGGCGCCCGAGGGTCCCAGAGTGACGATGAACGGTTCCATCTCCCGGTCTTTTTTGTCCGCCGCCAAGGATTCGTAAGTATAGCCATACTGATCCCCCCGGGCGGAGGTGAATCGGGAAATGACCCGACGCTGGTCCTTGCGCACAATGGTGGACGGTTTGACCGCGCCTGTAGAGATAAACCGCCCCAGGCGCATGTCCAGCGCCTTGGCGATTTTAATCAGTGCGCCGAGCGGCGGTGAAATTGCCTGATTTTCCACTCGTTCCAGGTAGTCGCTTTCCAGACCGGTACGTTGGCTGACGTCGTTTATGGTCAGTCCTTTTTCAGTTCGAACCGCCCGGACCCGTGCCCCGATGGCGGAAACATCTTTGTCCCTGGCCGCTGAGGGGCTCTTTCCCGGCCCTTCTTTTTCGGCCGGTGAAAAATCCCCGATATCTTTAAGGAAGTCCTTGTAGGCATCCGCCGGTTTGTCGTCGCTCATCATGGTTCCTTTGTCGGCTTTAAGATACGGCTTTAAGAAATGCCTCTATTCCTTTGAGACTGTCTACGTTGTACGTTTTGTGGTCATAACTGTCCGGGACGATTTTTCGAAGGAGGCCGGTGAGTACCTTTTTCGGGCCGACTTCGGCAAAGACCTCGATTTGCTCATCGCACATCTTCCGCACCGAATCATACCATTTGACCGGGTTGCAAAGCTGACTGGCCATGATTTCCTTGATTTTTTCGGGATCCGATTCGAAATCAGCCGTTACGTTGAAGACGACGGGGGTTTCCGGGGAAGTGAAGGTTATCTGGTTCAGGGCGGCCCGAAAGTCTTCTTCGGCTCCCCGAATCAATTCGCTGTGCCACGCGCCGCTCACTTTTAAGGGGATGGCCTTAGCCCCTTGCTCAGCGGCGACTTTCGAGGCCTGCTCGACGGCGTGGGGGCTCCCGGTGATGACGATTTGTTTTTCGGCGTTGTGGTTGGCCACGGCGACGACGCCCTCTGAGGCGGCATCGGCGACGATTCCCGCTACCGTCTCAATGTCTAGACCTAAGATGGCATGCATGGCCCCTTCGTGTTTGGTGGCCTCGCGGTGCATCAACTCTCCCCTTTCCCGGACCAGGCGGAGCGTCCCCGCCGTGTCTATGGTTTTGCTGCAAGCCAGGGCACTGTATTCTCCCAGGCTATGCCCGGCAGCCAGGGATGGCTGACATCCTTCTTTGTCCAGTACCGCCCAACAGGCAAGGTTCACCGCCGTAACCGCGGGCTGTAAGTTAACGGTCAGCGTGAGGTCCTCCATGGGTCCTTCGAAACAGAGCTTGGAGATATGACTTTTTGTCAAATCGTCAGCCATATCGAAGATTTCTCGAACATAGTCAAATTCTTCGTAAAGGTCCCGCCCCATACCCACCACTTGGGACCCTTGGCCTGGAAACAGAAAAGCTGCCTTCTTGTTCAAGTGTAACCTCCCTATTCTTTTTCGTCATGGGTTGTCGGATACCGTGCCCGGAAATCGCCGTGCCGTGGTCCTTAAACGGTATCTTCGGTATCTATTGCCGCTCTTGCCCGTTGGATCCGTCCAGATTGAAAAGGCGCCGGGCCATTTCTATACAGAGGGCCTTTTGATCCCGATTCGCGTTGGCCTTAAGAAAGAGCGTGGGATCGTGCAGCATTTTGTTTACAAGAGACAGCGTCAGCTTGTCAATAGCCAAACGATCCTCCTCTGACAGGGTGGAGAGGGAAGCGAAGGTCTTGGCGAGTTCTTTTTGCCTGATCTGTTCGGCCTTGTCTCTGAGGCCTACGATGGTGGGGACGACATCCAGGCTCTTAAACCAGTTGCGGAACTGAATGACGGCGGCGTCGACGATTCGCTCTCCTTTGGTGGCCGCCCGGTTGCGTTCTTCTATGTTCTCCTGGATGGCGTTTTTCAGGTCGTCGATGTCATACACATAGACATTGCTGATTTTGTTTATTTCGGGATCGATATCCCGGGGTACTGCGATGTCGATAAAAAAGAGTGGACGATTCTTTCGGCTTCGCATCAATCCTTTGAAATCTTTACGAACCAATACGTAGTCCGTTGCTCCCGTGGAGCTGATGACGATGTCCACCTCTTCCAGGTAAGCCCTGACTTCCTCGAAACGGATGGCGGTGCCCCGAAACCGATTGGCCAGCTCCACACCCCGTTCAAAGGTTCTGTTGGCAACAAAAATGGGTCTGGCCTTGTTGTTTACCAGATGTTCCACCGCCAGTTCGGCCATTTCGCCGGCGCCAAGGAGTAGAACCGCCTTGCCTTGAAGTTCACCGAATATCTTCCGGCCCAATTCAACGGCCGCATAGCTTATGGACACGGCGTGATCGCCGATACCGGTCTCCGTTCGGACCCGTTTGGCAACCGAGAAAGACCGGTGCATGAGGCGATTTAAAATGACGCCGCAGCTTCCGTGCTGGCAAGCCTCCGTGTAGGACTCTTTGATTTGTCCAAGGATTTGCGGCTCTCCGACGACCATGGAATCCAAGCTGGAAGCGACACAGAATATGTGTTTCGTTGCCTCGTCTCCCTTTCGCACGTACAAGGCTTCTTCAAAGATGTGCCGCGGGGTGTTCTTGAACTCGGCCATGAAATCCTTTACTTCTTCTTCCGCCTGGACCGGGTCTTCACTGGTAAGGAGAAATTCCACCCGGTTACACGTAGAAAAGAGGGCGATTTCATCTACGTAGGGATTTTGCTCCATCGCCTGAAGGACCTTTGAGGTGTCTTCCTTGGAAAAGGCCAGGCGTTCACGCACCTCGACGGGGGCTGTCTTGTGATTCAAGCCGATGGCAATGATTTGCTTTTTCCCCGCCATTAATTC
>CAZHHS010000041.1:0-12693 GCA_964532395.1 uncultured Desulfobacterales bacterium
TTCTTATGGCGCTGGTCGGGGGAATTTTCGTACTCGAGGCCCTGTCCGTGATCTTTCAGGTGGGCTTCTTCAAACTCTCCCGGGGACGCCGTATGTTTCGAATGGCGCCGCTCCACCATCATTTCGAACTCAAAGGTTGGCCGGAGCCGAAAGTCATCGTCCGGTTCTGGATCATTGCTATTGTTCTGGGATTACTCTCTCTGAGCACACTGAAGTTGCGGTAATGACATTCGACTTGACAAATAAGCCCGTCATGGTGGTGGGAATTGCCAGCACCGGTCTTGCCGTGGCCCGTTTTCTGAAAGACCGGGGCGCCTGTGTGACCATGTCGGATGTAATGACGGCGGAACAATTGGGGGAGAGAGTCGACGAGGCCGTTTCGTTGGGAGTGACCTTGAAACTTGGGAGGCATGATGTCGACGATTTCACTTCGCAATCCCTTGTGGTGATCAGTCCCGGAGTCCCCCACACGGTCGAAGCCATCAAAAAGACAATAGAAGCGGGCATTCCGGTTATCGGAGAAATAGAACTCGCCGCCCGGTATATATCGGACCCGATTGTCGCCGTCACGGGCACAAACGGAAAGACCACTACGACGGAACTTGTCGGGCAAATGCTGGCACGTTCGGGCCTCGAGGTATTCGTGGGCGGAAACATCGGCAACCCCCTAATAGATTATGTCACCGCCGGAATGAACAAGGATGTGATTGTGGCCGAAATCAGCAGCTTTCAGCTTGATACCATTACGACGTTCAAACCCAAGGTCAGTCTCCTTCTCAATGTAACGCCGGACCACCTGGACCGTTACAAGGATTTTGGTCAATATACGGCGTCGAAAGGCAAAATTTTCCAAAACCAGGATGACCGGGACTATGCCATATTAAATAAGACGGATCGGGCCGCTGAAATCCTGGCCCCCAACATAGCAGCGACCCTACTCTATTTCAACGCGGGACCAAACGACGAAAATGGTGCCTGGCTGGACGAACGGGTCCTACACTGTCGGTTGCCGGGACACGATCCCCACACATTTGATTTGTCCTGCTTACAAATAGCGGGCAGACACAATTTGGAAAATGCCGCCGCCGCCGCGTTGGCAGCCCTGGCCATGGATGCCTCTTTCTCGGGAATAACAAAAACCCTCTCTACGTTCACCGGCCTGCGCCACCGACTGGAGTATGTCACCACGGTGGACGGCACCGATTATTATGACGACTCAAAAGGTACCAACGTAGATGCGGTCGCGCGGGCATTGGAAAGCTTCGCGGTCCCCGTCATTCTGATTATGGGAGGACGTGATAAGGGCGGGGACTATAAAATACTTGAGAGCCTGGTTCGCACCCGGGTAAAGCTGCTTGTTGTTATCGGTGAAGCACAAAACCGGATCGTAGACGCTCTGGGCAAATATGTTCGGGCAGAAAAGGCAGCCGGCCTCCCGGAAGCGGTTCAAGCGGCACGCTTGGCGGCAAACCCGGGAGAGGTCGTATTGCTTTCGCCCGGATGCGCCAGCTTTGACATGTTCAGAGATTATGCACACCGAGGCGAGATCTTTTGCCGGTCTGTGAGACAATTGCAATGAGTGGGAAAGATCGTACCCAAAGGACCAAAGGATATGATCCGTTTCTTTTCATCACTACCCTGCTGTTGCTCGGGGTCGGTATTATCATGGTCTATAGTGCGAGTTCAACGATAGCAATGAAGCGCTTCGACAACCACACATACTTCTTCGGCAAACAGGTGATTCATGCCCTGATAGCGATTGCCGCCATGGCCGGCATCAGGTACGTGCCCTACTCGTTTTATAAACACTTTGTCTATCCGCTCCTCGGCATCGCCTTGGTGTTGCTGGTCCTTCTCTATGTGCCCCATATCGGCCGCACCGTAGGCGGAGCGCGACGGTGGATGAGCTTACTGGGGATATCCTTCCAGCCTTCCGAATTGGCCCGCCTTGCCTTGGTCATATATCTAGCGGAGTCTATGAGCAAAAAAGAAGAAAGAATGAAGACCTTCAGCATCGGCATTTTGCCACATTCCATATTGTTCGCCGTCTTTGCCACACTCATTTTGTTTCAGCCCGATTTCGGGATGGTGGTCATGATCGCACTCATTGGGTGGATCATGCTGTTCGTCGGCGGGGCGCGAATAACCTACTTAGCTGGAGCGCTGGTCGCCTTTTTCCCGCTGGCCTACTACCTCTTGAGCCAGGCGGGATACCGCATGCAACGGCTGGCGAGTTTTATCGATCCCTGGAAACACCAAAATGATGCCGGCTATCAAATTGTGCATTCGCTCATGGCCTTCGGCTCGGGCGGAATCTTCGGATCAGGCCTTGGAAATGGATACCAGAAATTGTTTTATCTCCCGGAGCCCCACACTGATTTCATATTCTCCGTTATCGGTGAAGAACTGGGACTTGTGGGAATAAGTGTAGTGATAAGCCTGTACTGTATCCTCCTGTGGAGGGGCACGATCATCGCGGTAACGGCCAAGGATCTATTTGCAACATTCCTGGCCACCGGACTTACGGCTACGCTGGGATTACAGGCGTCCATTAATGTTGCAGTAGCCATGGGACTTCTGCCGACCAAAGGGCTTACCCTTCCCTTTGTCAGCTACGGGGGGACATCTATGGTTATCAACGCAGTAGCCGTCGGTATATTGATGAACATCTCGGCGCAACATATGCCTGTCCGGTGGCGCAAGGCCCAGAAATAGGCGGAACCCGGATGAACATTCTTGTGGCCGGGGGCGGAACCGGGGGACATATATTCCCCGCGATCGCCTTGGCGGAAACCTTTAAAGGCCAAGAACCCGACGCTCGAATCTTGTTTGTCGGCACAGGCAATAAACTTGAAATATCAACAGTCGCAAGAAAGGGATTTAGCCACATGAGTATCACAGCCGCGGGGCTAAAAGGACGTTCCCTATGGCAACAGTTTCTGGCCATACTTCGCATTCCGAAGGGGTTTTTCCAGGCGGTGAGTATAATCCGGCGTTTCAATCCGGATATTGTCATAGGCGTGGGCGGTTACGCCTCCGGGCCGGTGGCTCTGGCGGCCAAACTGATGAGAAAACGGGTGGTCATTCATGAACAGAATGTGATTCCCGGATTTACAAATCGGTTGCTGGGACGAATCTCCGATCGTATATTCCTCTCCTTCCCGGACAAGTTGGGCGTATTTAACAAGGCCAAGACCGTGCTCACGGGCAATCCGGTTCGGAAAGAGATTCTGGCGACCCGGGGAGAAAAGAAGTCGACCGACCTGTTTAACCTCCTGATTGTAGGCGGCAGTCAAGGCGCCCATGCAATTAATCGGGCAGTCATCGAGGCCCTTGACCACCTGAATGAACCGGAAAGAATCGCATTTACGCACCAAACAGGGGCCAATGACTTGGAATGGGTGGAAGCCGCCTATTCTCGTCACGGCACCAACGCCGATGTGCGACCATTTTTTGAAGACATGGCGACAGCATACAAGAACGCGGACCTGGTCATCTGTCGGGCGGGGGCAACAACGGTGGCTGAATTAACCGCTTTGGGCAAACCGGCCATCTATATTCCCTTTCCCTTTGCCGTGCACAACCATCAGGCCCTCAATGCCGGGCGTGTGACAGAGGCATCCGGCGGAGAGTTGCTTTTGGAGGCAGATTTGGACGGGGCGACAGTGGCCGAAAAAATTGACAGATACCTTTCCCGTCCGGCGGATTTGCGCCTCATGGCAACCCGGGCGAAGGCGTTGGGTCAACCGCATGCGTCACAACACATTGTCACGGAATGCAAACGGCTGGTCCTCATCGGCCGGTAGGAGACGCAAGGATCCGTATAGGGCCGTAAGAAGCTTTTAGACAAGACACGCGGCCAGGACAAAGATTTAGAAACCGCACATGTACAAGAAGAAATATCATATTCACTTTGTGGGAATCGGCGGCATCGGTATGAGCGGCATGGCTGAACTGCTCCTGAACTTGGGATATACAGTGAGCGGATCAGACATCAAATCGACGGAGATTACCCGACGGCTCGCGGATTTGGGCGGGCAGGTCTTTGAAGGCCACGAACCAGGCCATGTAAAAGGCGCGGATGTAGTGGTTGTCTCTTCGGCCGTACCGCCGTCCAACCCGGAGTGTGCAACGGCGAGAGAGGAAATGATTCCGGTCATACCCAGGGGAGAAATGTTGGCGGAACTGATGCGCCTAAAATACGGGGTTGCCGTGGCCGGTGCCCACGGAAAGACCACCACCACCTGGCTTATCAGTTACGTAATCCAACAGGGCGGGCTGGATCCGACCATGGTTATCGGCGGCAAGTTGGCCAGCCTTGGCAGCAACGCCCGTCTGGGTCAAGGCGAGTTTCTCGTGGCGGAGGCCGATGAAAGCGACGGTTCCTTTCTCAGACTTTCGCCGACTATAGCGGTGGTAACCAACATTGATGCCGAACACCTCGATTTCTATAATGACATAGACACCATCAAGAAAGTTTTCTTGGACTTCATCAACAAAATCCCGTTCTACGGGGTCTCCGTGCTCTGCTTGGACAACAGCCGAATTCAGGAAATCATCCCGGATGTGGAAAAGCGATTCGTTACCTACGGTTTGAGTTCTCAGGCCGACTTTCAGGCACGGGAAGTTCGTTTCGAGGGCCTCACCAGCTGTTTCCAAATCATCCATCAGGGGGCGCCCCTGGGCGAGGTTTGCTTGAATCTTCCGGGTCTACACAATGTCTATAATGCCATGGCCAGTGTTGTTGTCGCCTTGGAGTTGGGAATTCCCTTCGAAAAAACGGCTGAGGCACTTAACCGGATTGAAGGCGTGGAAAGGAGAATGGAGGTCAAAGGCACGCGGGAGGACGTCATCGTTATGGATGATTATGGTCACCACCCCACGGAAATCCGGATGACCCTGGAGGCGGTACGACACTCCTGGCCGGATCGACGTCTTGTCGTGGTGTTTCAACCTCACCGATACTCCCGAACGGTGGCACTTTTTGAAGAGTTTACCCGGTCCTTTTATCAAGCTGACGATCTGATTGTACTCCCCATTTATGCGGCCGGGGAAAAACCGGTCCCAAACATCAGCGGGGAAGCCCTTTATGAGGGCATTCGTCGACATGGTCACCGACAGGTAGCGTTCCACGACAGTCACGCTGCGGCCCTTGGGTATCTGCGGAAAAGTACCCGAACCGGGGACATCGTCCTGACTCTGGGAGCGGGAGATGTGTGGAAGGTGGGAAAGGCCTTTCTGGAAGCATGAAAAAAGAGCACAAAACATGGCTTGAACATCGGTTCGGATCAATGGTCCGTTTCGGTGAACCCATGTCCGCCTACACCACCTTCCGTATCGGCGGACCGGCAAACATTGTCACAGTGAAAACGGATCAGCAACTACAAGAGTTGGTCCGGTGGTCCCGGGCAAAGGGCCTACCGGTCATGATTTTGGGCGCCGGAAGTAACCTGTTGGTCAAAGACGGGGGAATTTGCGGCATTGTCGTTCGCCTGGCCAACGGCTTTACCTCTATTGAAAGGATCGACGGGCGGACTGAAGGGGAATACGTTCGGCTGGTCGTTGGCGCAGGGGTTTTTCTATCCCAACTCTGCCGGTATGCCCTCAGTGAAGGTTTGGCCGGTCTCAATTTCGCGTTGGGCATTCCCGGTACCGTGGGTGGCGCCATAAGAATGAATGCCGGCGCCTGGGGAACATGTATGGCCCAACACCTAACAACCATCACCGTACTCAACGGGGCGGGGAAAATCAAAACCATTCCCAGAAAAGAGCTGCCATTCGCCTATCGACAGCTCGATCTAGCGGAGGGAACGGTCATACTTCGCGCCGAATTTCTGCTTATGCCTTCAGATGCCCGTCTGCTGCACAAAGATGCCACGCAACTGATCAAACAAAGAAAGCGCCGGCAACCTTTACCGATTGGTACCGCGGGCTGCTTCTTCAAAAACCCAACTGAAGGACCGTCAGCGGGAGAACTGATTGAAAAGGCGGGACTGAAGGGAACCAGGCAAGGCAATGCAGAAATATCCGGAAGGCATGCCAATTTCGTCGTCAACAGAGGCGGTGCCACAGCCGCTGATGTCATTTCGCTCACCCGGCGGGCGCAACGGGTTGTTTACGAAAAATTCGGAATCCAGTTAAAGCGGGAGGTGATCGTTGTTGGTCAAGAAACGGCATCGAAAGAACCATTACAAGAATAGTCGAAAACAGAGAAAGGAACGGACCCTCAACCGGTTTGTGTTTTCGCTTAAAGCCTTGGTCTTTTTGGCGATGACCCTCGGGGTTAGTCTTGTTTTTATTCTCGCTCATGACGCGTTGACACAAAGCCCTTACTTCAGTGCAACGCGGGTCATCGTCGAAGGCAACGTGCGGGTACCCCCGGAGACCATCTTGAAACTGGCTCGGATCGGCATCGGTGATAATGTCTTGGCCATGAATCTGACGCAATTACAAAATAGGATATCGGCCAATCCGTGGATTGCCGAAGTGGGCTTAGAGCGCGACCTGCCGGACACCATTCGAATCTTTGTGACAGAATATACCCCGGCGGCGGTGGTTCGATTCGATCGGGATTATTACGTCAGCACCACCGGGGAAATCATTAAGCCTGTTGAGGGTTCCGAAGACATTAACGTTCCCCGCCTCTCAGGGCTCACATTGGCTGATTTCGCCGGGGATTGCACCGCCCCCTCACCCAGGTCAAAGGCGTTCCTAAAACTCGTTGCATTGAGCCGCCTCCACGGGAGCGTCTTACCGCTGCATGACATAGAACAGATTGATATCGATCCCCAAATCGGCATCACGCTGTCGGCTTTTGAAAACAGAATCACCATAAAGCTGGGACAAGACGGATATACGCAAAAATTCAACCGTATTCGGGACATGGTCGCCTATCTTCGACAGGGAAAACATTTAAAGCACGTTGCATGCATCGACCTCAATGACCTTGACAGAGTGGTCATCGGCGCCGCAGGGAAGCAGCCACTGCTTGGCGTGTGTTACCGAAAGGAGACATAATGGGGCAAGGCGAGGGAGAACTGATTGTCGGTTTGGACATTGGTACCACCAAGATCTGTGCCGTGGTGGGCGAGGTCAACCCGGAAGGAATTGATATTGTCGGCATTGGGACCCATGCCTCCGTCGGCCTTCGAAAAGGGGTGGTGGTCAATATTGAATCTACCGTGGATTCAATAAAGAAGGCCATAGAGGAAGCTGAACTTATGGCGGGCTGTGAAATAACCTCGGTCTATGCGGGTATCGCCGGTGGCCATATCATGGGATTTAACAGCCATGGCATTGTCGCCGTCAAAGGGAACGAAATTGTCCAAAAGGATATCGACCGCGTAATCGACGCCGCACGGGCTGTAGCCATCCCCCCGGACCGAGAGGTCATTCACATCCTTCCCCAGGAGTTTATCGTAGATGAGCAGGCAGGAATTCAGGACCCGAAGGGTATGTCGGGCGTTCGCCTGGAAGCCAAAATCCACATCGTCACCGGCGCCGTCACTTCCGCTCACAACCTGATAAAATGTGCCAACCGCGCCGGCCTGGATGTGGCCGATATTGTCCTGCAATCCCTGGCCTCCAGTGAGGCGGTGCTCAACCAGGAGGAACGAAACCTGGGCGGAGCGCTGATCGACTTCGGCGGTGGGACAACGGATATGGCGATTTTCAAAGGAAAAAGTATCAAACATACCTCCGTGCTGGCGGTAGGAGGGAATAATCTCACCACCGACATATCGGTAGGCCTTCGCACCCCGATGGAAGAAGCCGAAAAAATAAAGATCCGTTACGGGACCTGTCTTAAAGATAAAATCGGCAAAGATGAAACGATCGAAGTGGCCGGTGTGGGAGATCGAAAGCCCCGAACCCTCTCCCGCCAAATTCTGGGAGAGATCCTGGAACCTCGGGTCGAAGAGATCTTTAACCTCATCGCCCGCGAGATTTATCGGGCCCAAATGGAAGATACGGTTACCTCGGGCATCGTCATAACGGGTGGCTCATCGTTATTGGAAGGGGTTGCCGATATCGCTGAGTCCGTATTCAGCCTTCCCACCCGGATTGGCAGACCGATGGGAATTCGGGGATTGGTGGATGTCGTCAATAACCCCACTTATGCAACAGCGGTCGGATTGGTCCTCTATGGGGCCCGATCCGAATCCAAGAAGAAATTCAGAATCCGGGACAAAAATATCTTTAACCGGGTCATGAGCCGAATGAAGAAATGGTTCAAAGAAATCATATAGGATGAAATCAAAAGCAGCAGGAGGTGGATTATGGTATTTAATTTTGTAGAAAGTGAAAACTCGGCTAAAATCAAAGTGGTCGGTGTCGGCGGTGCGGGCGGAAATGCCGTCAACAACATGATCGACTCCAGACTTCAGGGGGTTAAGTTTATGGTGGCCAACACGGACGCCCAGTCTCTGGAAGTGTCGCAAGCACCGATCAAACTTCAAATCGGAGAGAAATTGACCGAAGGTCTGGGTGCCGGGGCCAATCCGAACATCGGTCAGCAGGCGGCGACAGAAAGCGTTGATGACATTCGCACCGCCCTTCAAGACAGTCACATGGTATTCATCACCGCCGGACTGGGCGGCGGCACCGGAACCGGTGCGGCACCGGTGATCGCTCAAGCCAGCAAAGAATTGGGCTCACTTACCGTGGCCGTGGTAACCTTGCCATTCGGCTTCGAGGGTAAAAAGCGAATGAAGCAGGCCAAAGAGGGACTCAAAGCCCTGAGTGACGTTGTGGACACCGTCATTACCATCTCGAACGATCGCTTACGCGGTCTGGCTGCCCGAAAGGCGACCATGTTGGACATGTTCAAGCGGGCCGACGAAATCCTGCTCCACTCGGTGAAAGGGATAACCGACCTCATCATGATGCCCGGTCTGGTGAACCTGGATTTCGCCGATGTAAGGACCATCATGTCCAAAGCCGGCATGGCCCTGATGGGAACGGGCGTGGCCTGCGGAGAAAACCGGGCGATAGAAGCGGCCGAACGGGCCATATCCCATCCGCTTCTGGAAGACGTGTCGATTAGCGGTGCGGAAGGGGTGCTGATGAACGTCACGTGCGGCTCAGACTTGACCATGGCCGAAATGACGGAAGCGTCGGACCGCATTTACAATGAGGCGGGCGATGACGCCGAGATTATTTGGGGGACCGTCATTGACGATAATATCGGCGAGGAACTTCGAGTCACCGTCATCGCCACGGGCATCCAGTCGGAAGCGGACCGAAAGCAGCCCTCGGTCTCGGGGAAGGTACGCGATATTACGGAAGCCGATCTGACGGGAGTCAACAACCTGGACGAACCCACCTTCATCCGAAAAAACAAGGCCGTAGGAGAAGGTACCGGCGCCCACTACAAAGGATATCGGGGCATCATCATGGACCAGGACGATCTGGATATTCCCACCTTTATGAGACGCAAGGCGGATTAGCCGGTGACACCGTAAGGGGTAGACGGGGCGGGACATGAACGACGGGTCACATGCGGCATAAGGCTCCAGGAACAGGCAACGCATTTTTATCGTCTGAAATCGGAACGATAAGAAAGGACTGGGGGAAAAGGACGCGCGTCGCCCTGGTTTACCCAAACCGGTACCATATCGGCATGTCGAACCTGGGATTTCAGGGCGTGTACGGCATCATGAACGGCTTTTCCGACGTCGTATGCGAACGGGTCTTTCTGGGAGAACCGGGATGTTCGGAACGCAGGGGGCCGACCTCCCTGGAATCGAACCAGCCATTGCCGCGATTCGATATCGTTGCCCTGTCCATCTCTTTTGAAAACGATTATCTTAACTTCCTAACCATTCTGACCCAGGCGGGACTCCCGCTTCTTTCCTCTCAGCGTTCCTTTCATTGCCCGTTGCTCATGGCGGGCGGTGTCACCAGTTTTCTGAATCCGGAACCATTGGCACCTTTTGTGGACTGTTTCGTCATCGGAGAGGCAGAAGCGGTACTGCCGAAATTCTTCGAAACATACAAGACTCACAACCACAAAGAGACATTTCTAAAGGCCGTGGCCAAAGAGGTCACCGGAATCTACGTTCCCGCACTTTACGAAACCGATTATGCCTCGGATGGAACCATCCAGAGCTTTCACGCCCGACATGGCGCTCCCAATCCGGTTCAACGGGTCATGGTTCCGGACCTATCCTCACCACCTTTGTGTACCACCGTTTTAACCCCCCACACGACCTTTGCAAACACGCACCTGATTGAAGTCGCCAGAGGCTGCCCTCACGGATGTCGATTTTGTGCCGCCGGGTTTGTGTATCGTCCACCCCGCTTTAGGCCGGGGCCGCAACTGGAAAGCGCGCTGCACCGGGCTGGAGAAAAGACATCCAGAGTGGGCCTGGTCGCTTCCGACATTGGTGATCTTCCCGATATCCGATCGCTTCGTACCACGGCGGCCGCCCAACATCTCCAGCTCTCCTTTAGTTCTCTCCGCGCGGACTTATTATCCCCCGAGCTCCTGGAATTGCTGAAACAAGCCGGAACCAAAACCGCAACCATCGCTCCGGATGCCGGGTCTGAACGGATGCGACGCATTATCAACAAGGGCATTTCAGAGGCGGATATCCTGGAAGCCGTTGACAAGCTGGTAGGTGCGGGGATCGGAAATATCAAGCTCTATTTCATGGTGGGCCTGCCGGGAGAGACCATGGATGACGTGGATGCCATCCCCGCTCTCTGTAACAGGATCCGGCACCGGTTTCTCAAGGCGAGTCGCCCCAAGGCACGGATGGGCCACATCGTGGTAAGCCTCAACTCGTTTGTTCCCAAGGCATTTACCCCATTTCAGTGGTCACCCTTGGAATCGGTTCGCGAGTTGAAGAACCGGATTCGGCATGTTCGAAAGGAACTGGGAAAGACACCCAACGTTCGGGTCCACTCGGACATACCCAAATGGGCGTATGTTCAGGCCCTTCTCTCCCGGGGAGACAGACGAACGGCCCGATTGCTGGTCGAGGCACTCAACAATGGGGGAAACTGGGCGAAGACGTTAAAAGCCTCCTTTATCAACCCCGATTTTTACGTCTACCGGATGCGGTCGTGGGACGAAATCCTGCCGTGGGACTTTATCGACCACGGGATAAAAAAAGCTTTTCTGGTCTCTGAATACCGAAAAGCCATGAGGGAAAGAGAAACGCCGCGGTGCACCCCGGAGACGTGTCAGATATGCGGGGTGTGTCCATGAGGAAACAACCTATTTTTGTTTTAACACCTTCCGAATATTCTCTGAAAGCTCCGTCATATGAAAGGGTTTTTGTATGAAGCCGTTACACCCCCGGTCGAGAATCTCCGACGCCTCCCCTTCCACACTATATCCGCTGGACAACAGGACCTTAATATCCGGATTGATTGCTTTGACCTCATCATACACATCTCCGCCCTTCATCCCCGGCATCACCATATCGAGGATGAGCAGGTCAATCGAATCTTTGTTACTATCGTAGACTTGAACCGCCTCCCGCCCATCTTCGGCGGTTAGCACCGTATACCCCATGGCCTGCAAGAGTTCCTGACCGACTTCAAGAATCATTTGTTCGTCATCGACCAACAGGATTGTTTCATCTCTGCACGGGGCGATCTCGTTACAGGCAGGACGCTGGCCATCGGAAACCGTCGCGTCCGGACTGGCCGGAAAATAGACCCTGAACGTAGTGCCGGCACCCGGCTCGGAATCAACTTCTATATAGCCCTCGTGCCCCTTGACAATCCCGTATACGGACGCCAATCCGAGACCGGTTCCCCGACTCATTTCCTGAGTCGTATAAAAGGGTTCAAATATCCGCTCCATGGTTTTGGCGTCCATCCCCTTGCCGGTGTCCGTAACCGCCAATTCCACATACATGCCCTGTCGGGGCTCATATAAACTGGCCGGAATCTCTTTATGCGTTACATTTCGGGTGGCCAGCGTGAGCGTCCCCCCGTCGGGCATGGCGTTGGCTGCGTTCACATATAGATTAAACAAGACTTGTTCAATCTGTCCTCGATCCGCCTTTGCCGGATATAGTTTATCAGAGAGCATCTTATGGATGACGATATCCTTTCGGGTCCTTGCGAATGTTTCTGCGGTATCCTTCACCATACCGTTCAAATCAATCGATGTGACTTCATATTTGCCCTTTCTGGCATACCCCAACAATTGGCTCGTTAACCGGGCACCGCTTTCCACCCACTGCTCAATACTGCTGATTTTTTCGTAGAACGGATGCGTTTGGTCCATATTAAACAACAGCAAAGAGACCGTCCCCTGTACGGCCATAAGGAGATTGTTGAAATCGTGAGCAATGCCTCCGGCCAGCGTACCGATGGCCTCCATCTTTTCCGCCTGCTGTAATTGAGCCTCCATCCGTCTTTGTTTTGTCACATCGTTTATCACGACGATGGTCTTGTCCTGCTGGTCTTTGACGGGAGACACATTCAGTGTGATGTCCCGGCCGTTTAACTCGAAGGTACGGCGTTTTCCCTCCCGGCGAGGCATCTTGTCCGCCCCGTTCAACATCTCCTTGACGCGGGCCCGCGCCCGACCTCCGAAAAAGTCGGGGAAACAGGATCCGAGAAGCGCTTCTTCCCGAATTTCCAGCAGTGATAAGGCCTTTGGATTGGCGTAAATAACCCGTAACTCATGGTTGAGCTCAACCAGACCTTCCAGCATGCTCATCATGATGACTT